>DGSY01000198.1 GCA_002394125.1 Ruminococcus sp. UBA4350 | reverse complement strand
GCTAGGAGTGGTTGGCGCTTACGTTATTTCAACTGCAAACAGTGCAATTTGAATGCAGAATTCGCAGTCTGAATGCAAATCTGAAAAAGGAAAATACCGTGTCTACGCAATTTTTGCGTAAACACGGCATTTTCTCAGCGGGTGGGTAGAGGGATTCGAACCCTCGATCTTCGGATCCACAATCCGACGCTTTAACCAGCTAAGCCATACCCACCATATTCAGTTTTTCTGCCGGACGGAACCGCCGCAGAATTCAGAAGCAGACGCGCCTTAAAGGATTCGAACCTTTGACTTACTGCTTAGAAGGCAGTTACTCTATCCAGCTGAGTTAAAGGCGCAAGCGTCATCCTTCGATGACAAAGCGAGTGATGGGAATCGAACCCACGTAACCAGCTTGGAAGGCTGGAATTCTACCATTGAACTACACTCGCATCTCATACAAGCACGAATCAGCTCGGTTTCATTCCTGCACTGCTCGGCACTGCATGAATTATTATAGCATATTTCATACCGTTTGTCAAGCCATATCGCAAAAAAACTTCAAATCACCAAAACTGATTGACAGCGGCAGCTTTTTTTGATATAATTATAGCAAAAAGCACAGACGGAGGTGTGCAGCATCATGCAGAAAAACGGGATCGTCGGCAGCGTCACGACAGATGCGCATTTTCATATGATGTACGCAGATGCGGCATTTTTCCATTATTTCGGCGACGATGTGATCTACTCCATTCTGCGGACGGTTCACGATGCCGATACCGAGCGCCTGCTGGAGCTTGCCCGCAATATGCGCGACGGCCAGAGCGAACAGATCGCGCTTCGGATGCGCGGAACCGGCGCGGACTATCGCTGGATGCTCGCCGGCATCACCGCACACGGCGAGAGCGAGCAGCGGCGCTATCAGCTCCGGATCTCCGATGCGCACAGCGTTCAGCGCTCCCTGCTGCAAACGATGACCGAGAATACCGAATACCGCTTCTATCTCAATCTGATGCGCGATCTGGCGTTCCGGTATTCCTTCCGCACACGGCGCATCCGGCTGATGAGCTTCGACTGCTGCCGCGAAACTGTTCTGACAGATATGCGGCTCTCGGACTGGAAGCAGCAGGCAATCGAAAAAGGCATGGTCGCGGCGCATGATATCCAGAAATTCGAGAAGCTCTGCGCGGATATCGAATCCGGCGCAAACCGCTTTCAGTGCGAGCTGGAAACGAGCGTCTGCTCTATGGGACAGCATATGGAATACTGCGCATTCCGCGGCGTGACGCGCTCCGATGCGCCCGGCAGCCGAACTGTCCTCGGCACGGTCGGATTTCTCCACGCGAAATACAAAACCAAGGAACCCGGCTGGCTCATTGAGGCGACACGCGATCCGGCGACCGATCTGCTCAATAAAACGGCGATCACCGCACACGCAAAATCCGTTCTTGCGGCGCAGCCCGCCGAGACGGTCAGTCTTGTTCTGCTGACGATCGACGATTTCAAGGAGATCAACGACCGTTGGGGGCATCTCTACGGCGATGAAGTCCTGTTCACGCTGTCGCACATTCTCAAGACGGAGATCGGCACACGCGGCACGGCCGGACGCATCGGCGGCGGAATGTTCCTGCTGATTCTGGAGGGCATTGCCGATGAGACCGACCTGCGCGGCATTCTCCGTGCGATCCGGACGAAATTTGAATGGGCATGGGAATCCGGCAGTGAGAAAAAAGCGCTCGCCCATGTCACCTGCTCGATCGGTGCGGCCTGTTATCCGGAAAATGCGCGCACCTATGAGGAATTGTTCATGCAGGCTGACAAGGCGCTTTACATCGCACGCGAAAAAGGGCATAACCGCTATGTGATCTACGATGTCAACAAGCACGGCACCGTGCAGCCGAACCGTGCGCGGGATATCTCCGATCTTTATGCGTCGGCGCCGACGCAGAGCAATGCAGGCTTCACGGCTGCGCTGATCCGCGAAATGCTGACCGCGAAGCCGGAGATCCAGAATGTGATCGCGCGGATCGGGACGCAGTTCGGTCTGGACGGCATCCAGATCTTCACCGCGCCGGACTGGCAGCCCGCATACAGCTGGGGGCATCCGGTTTCCGGTTCGGGCGAGCTGCTCGTACAGGAACCGTTCATTAACAGCTTCACGGCAGACAGTATTTGTGTGATCGACAATATCAATGCGCTGGAGGGGCTTGCGGATGATGTTTATGCATGGGCGGAGCAGGCGAATCTGCTCGGCACTGTGCTGTATCTGGTCAGGCAGAATGATGCGCCTGCTGCGGTGATCTCATTCGGCCTGTTCGGGCATTTTCGAAAATGGAGTACGCCCGATATCGGGCATCTGAATGTCATCGGCGCGGCGGTCGGTACGCTGCTGAACATCTCATAATATACACAAGCCCCGAAGCAGCCGCAAACTGCTCCGGGGCTTTGCTTTCTATCGGATCAAGCCGCTGCCGTTCTGCCTGTGAGCGGAATACGGCGGCGTATCTTTTTGTCAAAGCGAGATCTGCAATTCCAGCGGGCAGTGATCGCTGCCCATCACATCGCTGTGGATCACCACATCTTCAATGCGGTCAGCGATGCGGCCGGAGATCAGCCAGTAATCAATGCGCCAGCCGACATTCTTCTCCCGCGCCCTGCCCATGTAGCTCCACCATGTATAGGCATCGGTGCGGTCGGGATACTTATGCCGGAATGCATCCGTGAAGCCCGCCGCGAGCAGCTCGGTCATCTTCCCGCGCTCCTCCGGCGTATAGCCCGCGTTGCCCTCATTCGACTTCGCGTTTTTCAGGTCAATCGGCTGATGCGCAACATTCAGATCGCCGCAGTACAGCACCGGCTTTTTCTGATCGAGCGCCAGCAGATGGGCACGCAGCGCATCCTCCCACTCCATGCGGAGCGGGATGCGCTCCAGATCGCGCCGAACATTCGGCACATACGCATTGACCAGATAAAACGCCGGATATTCCAGCGTCAGCACTCTGCCCTCATTCGAGACGCCCGCCGTCATTTCCTTTGTCACGGAAAGCGGCTCTTTTTTTGCAAAGACAGCCGTGCCGGAATAGCCCTTCTTCTCGGCGCTGTTCCAATAGGCGAAATATCCGTCCGGCTGCCATTTCAGCTGACCGAGCTGATCCTCCTGCATCTTCGTCTCCTGAATACAGAAGAAATCCGCGCCGATCGCCGCAAAGAATTCCGCGAAGCCCTTTTTCTCACAGGCACGCAGCCCGTTGACATTCCATGTTACCGCACGCATTTTGATACTCCTTGTTTGTCAGCTCACATAATACCGAGCATCCGTAAAGCGCACCTGTCCGCTGAACGGATTGAATACGACATCGCTCACGCCGTTTTTGCAGATCAGATAACGCTGCTTATAAAACAGCGGGATAAAGCAGTGATCGGCCAGAATTTCCGCTTCCGCCTGCCGGTAAAGCTCCACCGAATCGGAGAGATTCGGCACAGCCGCAGCGCGTTCGAGCAGAGCGCGCACCTTCGATTTGCCGCTGCAATGCAGAACCGGATCCGTGATGAACTGCTCCAGCACGGCCGCTGCATCATGATATGCACCGCTGATACCGTAGAGCGCGAGCATATAATCCCCGCTCTGCAGCCGCGATTCGTATTCGTTTTCCGGCACTTCCTCAATGGTCATATGCAGATCCAGCTCTGCTGTCCACAGCTCAAAGACCGCCCGCAGAACGGAATAATCCATCATGCCCGCACAGACCATGACCTTGCCCTCCTCCAGCTCGGAGATCAGCAGCCGCCGCATCGCCTTGTGATACAGGCGGTCGGCCTCGGGCGGATCGTAGGTCTGATAGGCGCTGTCCGCGATCAGCTCACGGCAGCTCTTATTCAGCAGTGAGACCGCAGGAGGCAGAATGCCGGATGCAGGCTTCAGATCATTCCCGCCGTCCGGATACTGCGACCGGTCGAGCGTCAGGGAAAGCGCGGAAAGCACATTCTCATCCGCGAAATGCGACTCCGGATTCGCGATCAGTCCGAGCGTCAGACTGTAATCGCTCTCTGCATGATAATCCGCCTTGCCGATCAGACTGTTCTGCGTCGTGACATAGCAGTCGGCATTGCCCGCCGTGAAGATCCGCTCTGCATCCGCATCGGTTTCCTCGATATAGAGATTCACCTCGGAGGGCATCACGCGGCGCGTTTCATGATTCAGCACATTGCGCGTCAGCTGAATGACATTGTACTTGCCGTAGGGATCATAGAGCCAGCGCTGAAGCGAAAAGCTGCCGTTTCCGATGACCGAATCCTCATCAAGACCGTATCTGCCCTTTGTGCTTTCAAAGAACGCCTCATTGCAGGGCATCGCCGCGCAGGAGGTCAGCAGCAGCAGGAAGCCGTTGTTCGGATAATCCAGCTCAAATTCCAGCTCATAATCCGAAAGGGCGCGGACGCCGATATTCGACGGCGCAAGGCCGTGATCCATGATCTTCTGCGCATTCTTGATGCAGGCAAATGCCGCACGGTTCGGCGCTTCATATGAAAATGAAAACAGCCGCTGAAATGCAAAAACATAATCCTGCGCGGTCACGGGAACCGCCGCTTCTTTTCCGAATGCGCCGTCCTCTGCGCGCGACTGATACCAGAAGGAATCCTTCCGCAGCCTGAATGTATAGCGCAGCTGATCCTCCGAGATCTCATAGGATTCCGCGCCGCCGTTTTGCAGCTTGCCGTCTGCATCCAGCACAAGCAGTCCCTCAAAGAGATTGCACAGCACGGTCATTGCGGAGGCATTGTCCGCAAGCTGCGGATCCAGCGTATCCGGATTGCCGACCAGCGTATAGGAAAAGGAATAGCCCGCGCCCTTGACCGTATTGTCATCCTCGCCGCATCCGCAGCAAAGCACCGTCATCAGCAGCGCGAGCATCCATGCAAAGAATCTTCGCATCGGCTTACCCCCCCGCCTCACAGCTCAAAGCCGTGCGGCAGCAGGCCGCCGAGCGCGTAAATGCCGTCAGACAGGATGACCGGAAAATCCGCAGGGCAGAATTCTGCGATGAACTGCCGGCAGATGCCGCAGGGATAGCAGGGAACATCCGGATCGCCGCCGACGATCGCCAGCGCAGAGAATTCGCGCTCCCCTGCCGTGATCGCCGCCGCGAATGCCGAGCGCTCCGCACAGATGCCTGCCGGATAGGACGCATTCTCGATATTCACGCCCGCATAGACCTTGCCGGATTTCGCCGCAAGTGCCGCGCCGACATGAAACTGCGAATATTTCGCATATGCCTGCTCGCGCACTGCCTTTGCGATCATCAGAAGCGCACGCGCCTCATCATCCAGCGGCAGCACATCAAAGAGCGAGGTCGGCTGCGGATTTGAGGGATGCTGTCCGGTGCTGTGCGTGCGGAAGCTGTGCCGGACACGCCGCACCTTGCCCATCGGACGGATCAGCTTGCCGCTCTCGTCGAGCGGAAGCTCGAAATCATCCTCGCCGTCGTCCTCATCACGGAACAGAAAATCCCTGATATTATCAAATACATTCGGCATTTTACACGCCTCCGTTCAAATTGTTTTTCCACACTCTGATCTGTCAAAAATCAACAGATATTTTTGTATAAAACAGCAACCCGAAAGCCCTTGCATTTTCGGGCTGCTGCGTGATATAATATATATAAGCGTTCTGCCGCGGATTACTTGGAGATCAGTGCAAGGGTATCTCTTGCGATCAGCAGCTCCTCGTTCGTCGGAACAACCCAGACCTCGGTCTTCGATTCCGGCAGGGAGAGCTTGACCAGCTTGCCGCGGCTCTGCTTGTTCAGCTCCTTGTCGATCTTGATGCCGAAGTATTCCATATTCTCGCAGACGCGCTCGCGGACCTCCCACGAATTCTCGCCGATGCCGCCCGTGAACAGAACTGCATCCACGCCGTTCATCGCAGCAGTGTATGCGCCGATGTAGCGCTGGATCTGATATGCGAGCATCTCGCTTGCCAGCAGTGCGCGCTTGTCGCCCTTTTCGGCAGCGGCAGTGATCTCGCGGTTATCCGAGGAGATGCCGGAGATGCCGAGGAAGCCGGACTTCTTGTTCATGTACTGGCTCATCTCATCCGGCGTAAAGCCGTGCTTGTCCGCAACGAAGGTCACGGCAGACGGATCGACAGCGCCGCAGCGGGTGCCCATGAGAATGCCGTCCAGCGGGGTGAAGCCCATCGAGGTGTCGATGCACTTGCCGCCCTTCACCGCAGTGATCGAGGAGCCGTTGCCGAGGTGGCAGGAGACGATCTTCAGATCCTTGATATCTCTGCCCATTGCCTTTGCAAGCGCAGCGGAAACAAAGCGGTGGGATGTGCCGTGGAAGCCGTACTTGCGGACATGATACTTCTCATAGTCCTCGTAGGGCAGCGCGAACATATATGCCTTCGGCGGCATGGTCTGATGGAATGCGGTATCGAACACAACGACCTGCGGGGTGGTCTTCGGGATCACGGCGGTGCAGGCGCGGAGTGCAAGTGCGTGTGCATGGTTATGTACCGGTGCAAGCTCGCGCAGCTCGTCGATCTTGTCAATGACCTCCGGCGTCACGAGGCAGGGCTTATCGAAGACCTCAGCGCCCTGAACGATGCGGTGACCGACTGCGGAGATCTCGTCCATCGACTTGATGACAGCCGCATCACCGGTGGTCAGAACCTCAACGAGCTTCTCGAATGCCTCGGTATGCGTCGGGAAATTGACATCTGCATCCACGCTTCTGCCGTCGGCAGTCTTGTGAGAGACATGGCCGTCAATACCGATGCGGTCGCAGTTGCCCTTTGCCAGCACGCTCTCATCGTCCATATTGATGAGCTGATACTTCAGCGAGGAGCTGCCTGCGTTGACTACGAGAATTAACATAAAAACTACATCCTTTCAAATAAATGATTCGTCAGATGCCTGCCGTCAGAACTCCGGCAGCGGGCGATCCATAGCAACATTATACACGAAAACGGCCGCATATTCAAGGGGTTTGCGCAAAAAAAGCGAAATCTTCCCGCAGAATTTGACGGCGAATCGTGAAAATGATTTGGATATTTTTCCGGCAGGACGCAAAAAACGCCGTGCAGGGCGGTTTGCTTCGCCTGCCGGCCTGAATTAATTGATGTCCCAACTATCTCTTGAAGATATCTGCTTGTCTTTTTGCCGTGATACTGCGTTAGAAATCCTTGCCTTGCGTCAGCAAGGCGGCGGCTTTCTGCCTTGTCTCACGACAAAAATCCTGCGCATCTATTCTTCAAGATTTAATTGGTACATCAATAGTAAATAGAATGACAATATCAGATATCTTGGCAGAAGGGAGTCTTTTCAGTGAAGATCAGCGGGATCATTTGCGAATACAATCCATTCCACAATGGGCATCTCTATCACATCAATGAGACCAGAAAAAACGGCGCTACGCATATTGTCGCGGTCATGAGCGGCAATTTCGTGCAGCGCGGCGATGTCGCGGTCATCAACAAATTTGAACGCGCAAAGGCGGCTGTCCGCTGCGGCGTTGATCTTGTCATTGAGCTGCCGGTTGCCTACTGTCTCAGCTCCGCTGAAACCTATGCCAAGGGTGCCATGTATATCCTCAAGGGACTCGGCTGCGTCGATGAGCTTTCCTTCGGAAGCGAATGCGGCGACCTCTCTCTGCTGACGGCCGCTGTCAAGGCAAGCTATGCCTGTGCGCGGATGCCGGAGCTTGAGGATCTGATGAAGCTCGGCAATTCGTATCCGAAGGCGCTCCAGATCCTCGTCCGGCAGAATTACGGTGACGAGATCGGAAGGCTGTTCGGTCAGCCGAACAATACCCTCGCGATCGAATATCTGAAGGCGATGATCGCCGTCAAGCTGAAGATTCAGCCGTTCACCGTCAAGCGGAACGAGCTGCATGATGCCATGATGCCGACCGGAAAAATCGCCAGTGCATCGCTGATCCGGCAGCTCATGGAAAGCCAGACCGACGATTACGACGACCTCGTGCCGGAGGATTCCTCCGAGGCGATCAGCGCCTGCGCAGCAGCGGGCATGGTCGCAAGATTCGAGCATCTGGAGCGCATCCTGCTCTATAAGCTCCGCACGGCATCCGCCGATGAGATCTCCGGACTGCCGGAGGTCGGTCAGGGGCTCGAAAACAAGATCCTCTCCGCAAGAAATGAGACCTCGCTCGAATCCATGCTGCTTGCGATGAAGAGCAAGCGCTACACAATGGCGCGGATCCGGCGCATCCTGCTCGATCTGCTGATCGGCATTCAGCCGAAGGATACCGATGCGCCGCCGCCCTACGGCCGCATTCTCGCACTCTCCGAGCGCGGCAGGGATATCCTCTCCGCAGCAAAGCAGGCCGGAACAACGCTCCCCTATGCGACCTCGCTCGCAAAGCTCGCGGAGCTCGGCGGCGCCTGCAAGGAATGCTCCGATCTGGAGGCGCGCGCCACGGCGGTCTATTCTCTCGCGCAGCGCACCATTCAGCCGGCAGACGCAGACTATAAACAAATGATCGGACTCATCAAATAACACAGCCGAACCGAAAGGAATCAATCATGATACAGTGTCAGAACTGCAATGCACAACTCGAAGAACAGGTGACGAGCTGCCCCTACTGCGGCAAGCCGATCCCGCAGATTCAGCCGGCGCCGGAGGCATCTCCGTTCGCTGCGCAGGCAGCCGCGCCGCAGCCGGATTATCAGCAGGGCTATCCGCAGCAGGGCTACCCGCAGCAGG
>DGSY01000176.1 GCA_002394125.1 Ruminococcus sp. UBA4350 | reverse complement strand
GCACCAGATTTAATCAGTGCTTCCTTAGCGTTGCTTTCAGCGAACCTTTATACGCGATCCGGCTCGAAGGATTCGCGCTGCGGCATCATCAGAAAGATCATGATACAGACGACCAGAACGATCGTCGCTGCCACGCCGCCCTCCAGTCCGAATGCGCCGCCGTTGAGCAGCTCCTTTCCCGCGGTCTGCTCAAAATGCAGCACCGTATTCTGCGAGGTTTTCATGCCGCTGACCGAAAGGCCGTAGAAATTGCCCTGCGCCCAGTTCCATACGCTGTGGAGCGCGCCTGCACACCAGATGCTCCGCTTCCGCAGGATCAGCAATGCCGCTGCCATGCCGTACAGCGTCAGATTGACAAATGCCAGAATGCTGATGCCGTCATTGCCGAGATGCGCCGCCGCAAACAGCACCGAGCTGAGCAGCACCGCCGTCCACGGCTTGTGATATGTACCGGCGGATGTCATGATCCAGCCGCGGAACATGAATTCCTCCGAAAAGCCCTGGATCAGCCAGCCGAAGCAGAGCAGCGTATAGGTCAGCGGCGAAAGAGACGGCGATTCCGCGATCCGGTTCAGGCCGCCGCCGAACCATGCGATCAGCACTACGCTGCCGAACATTGCAAAGCCGATCAGCAGGCCGCTCATGTAATCCGGGATCAGCTTCCGCTTCTCGATCATGGCCGTCCGCAGCGGGCGGTTTTCGATCGCACGAACGAAAACCCATGTCAGAAAGACAGTGACGGATGTCAGCATCAGATTGGCGAGCAATTCTTCATCTGCGCCCTCTTGGATCGGATGCCCGGCAAGCGCCGAACCCGCTCCGACAACGACCGCTGCCATCATTGTCACAATGCCGTCCAGAAGATAAAATCCGAATGCGGCCAGCACCAGCAGGATCAGATTTTTGATGATGCGCTTTCCTTCAATGTGGCGGATTCTGTCAAAGATCGGTTCTGTCTTTTTGAGCGAAAAATCAAAGTTCATTTTTTGGTTCCTTCTTTCATCAGTATTTGCTGCATTTCCTCCCGGAGCGGCGCTGTCAGCGTGACAGACTCCCCTGTCTCCGGATCTGTGAATGTCATATAGCCGCAGTGCAGCGCGTGTGCCTGCATCCGTGAGCAGTCGCCGCCGTAGAGCGCATCACCGAGCAGCGGAAAGCCGAGATATGCCATGTGTACGCGGATCTGATGTGTCCGGCCGGTCTCCGGTGTCAGCTCCAGCAGTGCAGCCTGCGGCAGCTCCCGCAATACGCGGTAATGCGTCACGGCGCGTCTGCCGTCCGCCCGCACACAGCGCGTGATGACGGATTCGCGTTCTCTCGCAATCGGCGCATCGACCGTCCCGCTGCCGTGCAGTCCCGCCGGCACCAGCGCATAATAACGCTTTTGCAGGTCGCGGACGCGATGCGCAGCGTAGACCGTCTTCGCGATCAGGCAAAGTCCGGAGGTGTTTCTGTCAAGCCGGTTCATCAGGTGAAAGCCGCTTTCCGGACGGTATGCGGCAAACCAGTTCGCGAGGGTGTCGTCACGGTGAAGCATGGAGGGATGTGCGGGCATTCCGGCGGGCTTATTGACTGCGAGCAGCTGCGCGGTCTCATAGATCACCGGAACGGTCAGCGCCGGATTCGGTGTCTGACTGCTGCGCTCCGGCAGATGCAGCCGGATGCAGTCGCCGTCACGCACCGGATCGACCGTCCGGATGTGTACGCCGCCGCGTGTCATGCCGTCCGGCACGGCTTTGAGCCGCTTGACCGTCTGCGCGGAGATCCCGGCATAATTCCGCAGATATGCGCCGAGCGGCATCTCACCGCTGCACCGGACTGTGATCTCCGTGATGCTCATATCTCGATGCAGGAGACCGCGCAGTTCGCTGCGGCTTCTCCGAAGCGGATATGCAGAATGCCGCGGAAGCCGTGAACCGGCAGCGCAAGAATCAGCTCCAAACCGATGCCCGCTGCCGCATCGTTCAGATGCAGCTCCGTTTCCGGCAGGATCGTCCGTCCGGCGCTGTCTTCAATGCCGTAAACCAGCGGCAGGCCGCTTTCGCGCACGGCATCATCCGTCAGCAGCGGCAGTCGGATCACGCTCCCCGCCGGCACATAGAGCAGCGGCGGCACCCGCAGAACCGGCGTATCCTCCTGCATTTGCAGCACGAATTCCGGCAGGCAGGCGTAGCGGTCGCGGAACATCGTGCGGTAGGCGGCTGTCACGGCATTCTGCGCGGACTGCTTTTGCAGCTCTGCGCTCCAGCGGCGGATCTTCTCTGCGCCCGCGCCGGCGGCAGTCTCCGCGCTGAAGTCAGACGGCAGTCCCGCAAAGACGCCGTCGGCCGCATAGGACTCCGCATAGTAATTCTCGAAGATCAGCTGCTGCGGCTGATACATGATCTCCCAGTCCGTCACGGCGCCGGGGAATGTCAGTGTGCAGTACCGCTCCGCTGCGAACATCCGCGGATGCCGCGCAATGCCGAAATTGAAATAGCTGCTCCATTCGTCAAGCCCCTGCGTCTCAATGCCGGGGAATGCGCCGAGCATTTCGAGATAGATCCGCCGGTCGATGATCTGCGGCTGATGCGCGGAATACTGCAATGCCGGCAGACCGTTTTCCGCGAGGAAATCCCGCGTCCGGAACATACTCCGGTCATAGGCGCTGTAATCGCCCTGCGTCCCCTTCCAGCGGCGGAGATCATAGCAGTAATACGCCTGATATCTGCCGTCCTTCAGGAAGAACGCCGGCTGCACCGGAACGACCGGCCGGTAATCGTCATCGGTCATGATGAACACATCGTCGAGCGGCGCTTTCTGCATCATCCGGCAGCGCAGGAGAAAATTGCGCTCGGTGTGATCTGCGGGAAGCGGCGCACCGCCGAGCAGCTGCTCCTCCGGACAGAATTCCGGCCGGATCCGCCCCTGCCAGCCCTCACGCAGCGCGGGAATATTCCGCTCCGGACAGACCACGAGCATCCGCGTGATGAACGGCATATTCGCATCCAGATACGGCAGCGTCCGCAGCAGATCGTCATTCCGCGCTGTCAGCACGGCGATCTGCGAGACTGCGGTCTGCGGCGGAACATCGCCCCGCACACTGCCGCATCGCCGGAGTGCCGCCGCCATTTCCTGCGCGGCGCAGTCCCATGTCCGCGGACGATATGCCGCGATCGCTCTGCGCTTCGCCTGATATGCGGCATCATCCGCGAGCAGGCGGTCAACCGCCGCCGTCAGTGAGTCAACGCTCGTATTGTCAAAATAATCGGCCATATCGCCGCCGACCTCGCGCAGCACCGGAATATCCGATGCCAGCACCGGCGTTCCGTGCAGAAACGCCTCGACAATCGGCAGGCCGAAGCCCTCGTTTTTCGTCGGGAACGCGACCGCAAGCGCATTCTGATACAGCCTGCGGACTGCGGCATCCGAGGGCGCCTTCACAAAGAAAAAGTTCCGTCCGTTTTCCGGATGCTTCTCCATTTCCTTTGCAAATTCGTCCATATTCCAGCCGATGCGCCCTGCAAAGACGACCCTGACGCCGCGCGCCGCGAGTGCGGGAACGGCATCCAGCAGCAGCCGGTGATTCTTGCGCGGCTCGATCGTGCCGACGGCCAGCAGATAGCGGTACTGCGGCAGCTCCGGCAGCTCATCGGGCTCAGGGGCATCATCGGCGGCTTTCCTTGCAAAATCCGCACCGAGCGGCACGACCGTGCAGTCCGGCGCCTGCATCTCCAGCGTATCGCAGAGCGTATGGAGCGCTGCCCTTGTCGCCTCTGCATTGCAGATGATGTGATCGGCATATTGCAGCACCGCCGTGATCCACGAAAGAAACTGCCGCATGGTCTGCTGATGGAAATACTGCGGCTCCGTCACGGGGATCAGGTCATAGAGATGCGAAACGACCGTCACGCCGCGCTGCTTCAGCTTCGGGAACAGCCAGCCGCGCTGCATCGGCATATTCCATGCGCTGTCGATATCGAAAAAGACCGCGTCCGAGGGGATATCCTCCGGTGTCATGATCTGCGGTGCCGCATCGCCGAAGGGCGATCCGGTGTGGTCGGTATAGTATTCCGTGAATGCATCCTGCGGCAGAATGCGCCATGCAGTCTGCGAGGGGAGCGCTGAGAGCAGCGTCACGGAAAGCGATCCGTCGCGCAGCATCCGCAGCACGATCTCCTTCGCGACGCGCTGGATGCCGGTCGTAAACGGTGTGAGGCAGAGCCGTGAAAGATCAATGTATACGCGTGTCTCCGGCATCGTCTCACTCCTTTCCGGCGAGCTTCTTCGCCAGCTTCTGCACCGGCCGCGGCATCTTCTGATAGAGCCGGACAAGCCGCTCCGGCATAGCCTGCGCCGCGATCAGCAGATTCTGTCCGTCCTCCTGCATCAGCGGCAGCGGACAGCCGGTCAGCGGGACAGGATTGCGCTGATACTCCGCCGAGCGCAGGATCGTCGTCAGCACATTCGTCCGGAAGACCGTCTCCGGCAGTCCGAACTGCGCCTGCCATGACACTCTCGCGGGCGCATCGACCTCCCGCCCCAGCAGCAGGATATACGCCGCATCCAGAAAATCCGGATTGCGCAGAGCCGCCATTGCGGAATAGTCCGCAGCATCCGGCGCCGCCGCCGAGATCACGGCGAACGCTTCCGCAGTGCAGGGCATTTCGCAGCCCGCCGCCTGCATCCGCGCCGCAGCGATCTGATAGACTGCCAGCGCCAGTGCTTTATCGGTATAGGTTTTCATCATGATTCTCCGTTCGCTGCCGGCTCTGCGGCAGCCAGATCAATATGGCCGCTGTTGATATCCGCACGGGTGATGCAGACGCGCATCGGCATTCCGAGCGTAAACATTCTGCCGCTGCCCTCTGCCCGCATCGAGAAATATCCGTCATACGAATAGCCCTCCGGCGGCAGCGAGTCGATCGGCACCAGTCCCTCGGCGGAATTCGGCAGCATGACATAGATCCCGAATTCCGTCAGGCCGGAGATCACGCCGTCAAATTCCTCTCCGATATGCTGCTTTGCCCATTCCGCACGGTAGCGCTCATCGCAGTCGCGCTCCAGCTGCACCGCCCGCTGCTCCGTCGCACTGCCGGCGGCAGCGGCATTCCGTGCAAATTCGCGGGCGTTCTCCGGCTTCTCTCCGGCGAGATACGCGCTCAGGATCCGGTGGATCGCCAGATCGGGATAGCGGCGGATCGGCGAGGTGAAATGTGCATAATCCTCCAGTGCCAGCCCGAAATGGCCGATCGGCTCCGTCTCGTAATCCGCCTTTGCCATACTGCGCAGCACCATCTGATGCACGGCGGGCTTCATCGGCGAATCCTCCGCACCGGCCAGCACCTTTGCATAGTCCTTCGGCTTCGGGTGGTCGAGCACCGGATGCGGCAGGCCGAGCCGGTTCAGCGCTTCGGTCAGCCGCAGCACCTTCTCCTCCGGCGGCTCCGCGTGAACACGGTACACAAACGGCAGATTCTTCGATTTTCCGAGCTTTGCGGCGGCTTCATTTGCAAGCAGCATACACTCCTCGATCAGCTCCTCGCCCGCGCCCCGCGTCCGCGGCATGACATCCGTGCAGACGCCGTTTTCGTCGAGGACAAAGGCGCTCTCCTCCGCCTCGATTGACGGCGCGCCGCGCTTTGCGCGCATCGCGAGCCGCTTCTCCCGCAGCTCATTCAGCAGCAGCAGCGATTCCTTGACTGCCGCGTATTTTTCTTCGATTTCCGGCGATGCCGTTCCCGCAAGCAGCGCATTGACCTCGCGGTATACGCCCTTGACCGCCGAGCGGATCACCGTCTTTTCAAAGCGGTATGACAGGATCTCGCCGTCGCCGTCCAGCTCCAGCAGTGCCGAGAATGCCAGTCTGTCCACATCCGGATGCAGCGAGCAGATGCCGTTGCTCAGCGCTTTCGGGAGCATCGGGATCACCTGATCGGCATAGTATATGCTCGTGCCGCGCCGGATCGCTTCTTCATCCAGTGCCGAATCCGGCGTGACATAATGCGATACATCGGCGATATGCACGCCGAGGCGGTAGCCCTTTTCCGTCCGTGCGACCGAGACGGCATCGTCGAGATCCTTTGCATCCCAGCCGTCGATCGTGAAGATGATATCCTCCGGCTCCCGCAGGTCAAGACGGTTTCGCAGCTCATAGTCCGGAATGCCCGCCTGCTCCAGCTTTTCGGCTTCTGCCAGCACATCGGCGGGGAATTCCCGCGGAACGCCGCTGACCGTCACCAGCGCTTCGGCGCAGGCCTTTGCGGTCTCCGCGCTGCCGAGTGAAAGCTCGATGCGGACAGTATGCTCTGAATGCCGCGTGCCGCGCTGCGCGACGACTGCGATCACCTTGTCACCGACATGATCCCGCCAGTCCGCCGCATTCTCAATGACAAGCGGCTGCCGGCAGAGCGTATCGGAGAGAAAGCGCAGCTCGCCCTCCTCCTCGATCAGCATTCCGGCTGTCTTGACCTCTGCGGGCGTGATGACCGTCTGCACAGCGGCTTCGGGCTGACCGTCCCGCTCGCCGGTCGGCATCAGCAGGACAAGATCACCCGGACAGGCGCCTTTGAGATCGCGCCCTGCAATGAAGATCTCCGCGCCGCCCGCCTCCGGCCTTGCGAAGCCGAATGTCCGGCTGATGCGTGAGATCACCGCACGGAGCATCCCTGCGGATTCCGCATAGACATAACCGCTGCGGCGCTCGGCGACTGTTCCGGCTTCGATCAGCGATTTCAGCGCCTGCAAATAGGCGGCCTGTCCCCTGCCGCGGCATTTCGATGCCAGATCTGCGCGGGAAACGGGCTTTCCGTTCGCCTTGCGCAGAAAGGTCGTGATGCGGTTCTCAAAATGTTCGCGCTGCTCGTCGCTGACCCTGACATCGGCCTTTGTCTCATATTCCTTCTGTGCCTTCGGCTGTGCAGCGCTGCGGCGTCCTGCCGGCTTCATGCTGCTGCGCGCCTTCGGGCGGTGCGAATGCCTGCGTCCTGCCATATTATGCTCCTTTCTGCTGCGGTCAATGCATAGATTTTCCTGTTATGAAATCTGAAAAAAGACGCCCTGCACTCAGTTTCGGAGCGCAGGGCGACCATGTGTTCTGGAATTATTCGCCGATATAGACCGGGACGATGATCACGACCAGCGTCACGATAAAGAAAATAATGGTCAGCCACTTCGTCCATTTCTTCATGATCGCTTCCTTCGTGTTGCCCTCATTCTTGCTGAATGCGGAATCGTAGGTGCCGCCGGTGATCGCGGAGGTCATATTCTGATCCTGCTTGGAATCCTGCATCAGGCAGAGAATGATAATCAGCAGAGCGGTAATCAGCAGAATGATGCCGCCGACAATTTCGATGATGCTCATGGTTTTCGGTATTCCTTTCTATCTGGGATGACATTGACAATTCCGGCATCATGCGCCGGAATGCGATTGTTTTCAGTATACCATATTTTCCGGAAAAATGCAAGTCTTTTTTCAAAAAATTATGATAGTCGTACCGTCTGTCCAAAGGAAAATGGATTTTCCTGCCGAAATGGTGAAGAATGCATGAAAAATCGGTCTCCGTACTTGTAAAACAGCGGCGAATGTGGTACAATAAAGAGAAATCGAAGAATGGAAAGGAGACTGCGCGATGCCTGTCTATGAGAATCAGACGTGTATCGTCTGCGGCGAGCTGTTCAAGCCGGAGGACGATGTGGTGTCCTGCCCGGAATGCGGCACGCCCTATCACCGCGCCTGCTGGAAGCAGGCCGGAAAATGCGTGAATACGGCGCTGCATGAGAGCGGCAAAAGCTGGACGGAGCTGCGCCGCGAGGAGGAACGCGCCGCAAAGCATCAGGCAAGGCTTGAGGAGGACGAGGCGCTTGCAGCCGAACGCGAACGCGGCGAGTCTCCGCAGATGTTCAATGCGGAGCTTTATGACGGTGTCCGCCTGAATCCGGAGGATCCCTGCATCGGGCTCGATCCGGAGGAGCAGATGGACGGCGTAACCGTCGGCGAGGCTGCGGCCTTTATCCGCTCGAACCAGTTCTATTATCTGCCGCTCTTCCGCATGATGACGCGCACCGGCAAAAAGATCTCCTTCAATCTGCTCGGCCTGCTCTGCCCGCAGCTCTATTTCGCAAACCGCAAGATGTGGGGCGCGGCGCTCGCGGCCGTCCTGCTCCGTTCGGTTCTGAGCATCCCCTCGCTCATCGTGGGCATGAATCAGCTGATGGGTATCACGATCCCGTGGGCAGATATCACAACATCCGCGTTCAATTCCGTCTACCGCGTCTCGACGCTGCTGTATTTCGGCGTTTCGCTGCTCTGCTGTCTGCTCGGCAATTATCTGTATTACCGCTTTGCCCTGCGCAATATCCGGCAGATCAAAAAGCAGACCGGCGCGAATGCCGCACTGACCGGCAGGCTGCAATATGCCGGCGGCACCAGTCTCGGCAATGTGTTCCTGATCCTCATCATTGAGTTTGTGATTGGCTTTGCGGCGGAATTTGTGCTGTATGTACTCCGCTGACATTGAAGGAATTCCGAACAGCGCCGGACATCATCGCGCCTGAAAAAATACCAGATGAAAAAGCCCGAATGCGGTTCAATCTCCGCGTTCGGGCTTTCTGCCGGCTGCTGCCGGACATCAGGCCATCCCCTGCTGCATCGCATCCGCAAGCGCGAGCAGTGTCTTCGCATCGAGCTGCTCAAAGCGGACATTCGCCGGCTGCCCGACGGCAGCGAGCGCTTCCGTGACCTGCTCCTTCGGGAGCGCCAGTCCCGACGCAAGCGCATTCACGGCGGTCTTGCGGCGCTGGGCAAATCCTGCCTTGACGATCCGCAGGACGCGGCTCAGCTTCTCCGGCGTACAGAGCGGCGTTTCATAGGGCGTGATGCGGATGACCGCCGAATCGACCTTCGGCGACGGGTAAAACGATGTACGCGGCACCTCGAAAAGCTGCTCTGCATGGCCGCGCAGCCGGACTGCCGCAGTCACCGCGCCGGCATCACGGCTGCCAATCTCCGCGCAGAGACGGTCGGCAGCCTCCTTCTGCACCATGACCGTAATGCTCCGGAGCTGCACATCCGATTCCAGCAGATGCATGAGGATCGGCGAGGTGATATAATACGGCAGATTCGCGCAGACCGCGACCTCACGGCTGCCGAAATGCGCCTGCAAAAAATCGCGCAGCGCAACCTTCATAATATCCTGCCAGACAATGCTGACATTGTCAAAGCCCGCGAGCGTTTCCGCCAGCACCGGCTTTAAGCGGCGGTCAAGCTCGACCGCCGTCACCTGCTCCGAGCGGAGCGCAAGCTGCTGCGTCAGAACGCCGAAGCCCGTGCCGATCTCCAGCACGCCGCATTTCCGCGACGGGATGCCGTATTCCGCGATCGCCGGACAGACCTCCGGATCAATCAGAAAATTCTGGCCGAGCCCTTTGGAAAACGAAAAATCATAGCGCTTTGAGAGTGCGCGTATGACCTGCATATCAGTCAGTTCAAGCATGGTTTTTCCTTTCTCATTTACTGCCGTCCGGATATTCATTGCGCTGATCCCTGCAATGCCGCGGGGAACACACGCTCTTTCCGCTATCAGTATACAACATTTTCGCTGAAATGTAAAGTGAAAACGCACAGCTTTGTCCGGCTGCCCGTGAATGAAACGATCCGTGCAGGATGCTTCTGCGCGGATCGTTTTTTGCGTATTGGCTTTGCTTCAGCGTTCAATCGGCATTGACTCGCAGATACAGCGCCGGATCAACACGCACGCCGTTCTCGCGCACCTCAAAATGCAGATGCGGCCCCGTCGAATCGCCGGTGCTGCCGACCAGCGCGATCACATCGCCGCGCTCCACGCGCATCCCCGGATTCACAAAAACCTCCACGCAGTGCCCGTAGACCGTCTGATAGCCGTCATCATGCAGCAGGATCACGAAATTGCCGTAGCCCGGCTCCCAGCCCGCATACTGCACCTCGCCGCCGTCCGCCGCATAGATCTCCGAATACTCCGCCGCGCCGATATCCAGTCCGATATGACCGCCTGCCGCGCCGAACGGACAGGTGATCCGCCCGCCGTCCACCGGCCAGACATATTTGCCGATGCCGTCGATCACGGTATCCGTGCTGTAGGGCTGCGCGTGGAATGTACCGACCGCGATCTCCCTGTCGATCGGCTGAACGGTCAGCTCGGAGCCGATCGTCTCGACCGATGTCTGCACGCCGTCCGTATAGGTGATGATCTGATGACTGCGGCGCTCACCTTTGACCCCGCGCACAACGAGCTCCTCTCTGCCCTCCGGCAGCGTATTTGTCTCCGTCCGCACGGTATCAAAATCGACCATGGAAAGCGGGCTGACGCGCCGCGTATAGACGATCGGCATGAAATGCGTTGTGACCGGGACCGTGATCCTCGTACCCTGCGGAATGATGACCGGCAGACCGTCATTCAGCGCATTCAGCTCATCCGCCGTGACCGAGAACCGCGCCGCGACCGATTTCACCGTTTCACCGGAACCCGCCGTATAAATGCGCGTCGAATGCGTTGCTGCCGTGAGCTTATTCGCGAGCGCCTGTGCATCGGTGATGCGCTCCGCCGGAAACAGTCCGTATTCATAGCGCACCGTGTCCGCATAATGCACCTGCTCCGCATCCTCTCCGAGCTTATTGCAGAAGGCGCTGAGCTGCCGCGTCAGTGCGGCCTCAATCGGGTGCGTGTCCGTCACGACGCCCTGCATTTCGTCTCTGACATAAACGCCGCAGCCCTCGGTCAGTTCAATGCCGGCATTCTGCATCATCATCTCCGCAAGCTGACCGGATGTCAGAAGCATATCCGATTCTCCGAGCCGCTGAAGCTGAAAGCTCCGCGAAAAATCGACCTGCTCCGCATCCTCTGCCGAATCAAGCCGCCGCCGGACGATCTCCTCCGCCTCCATATAGGCTGATTCATCCGCGATCATGCCGAGCGTTTTGCCATCCACGGCGACCGCAACGCCGTATTGCTGATGCACACCCTGCTGCACGACCGTCCAGAGCAGCGCACAGCAGGTCAGCGGCACGGCATACCGCAGCACAGAGCGCAGGATGCCGTTTTCTCCGGCAATCACGCTGCCGAGCAGCCGCAGTACGGAATGCCGTGTGCGGTACTGCCGGACGGCGTTCTCCGCGGTATCATGCCGCCGGCGGAAGAAGCCGCAGATCCCGCGGAATCCCGCACTGACCGCCCGCCCCAGCAGATATACAAGATCTCCGAGCAGCAGCAATACCGCCCGCAGCGGCAGCAGCAGGATCCTGCATATGCCGCGGATCACCGGTAACTGTATCTTTCTCATGGGTGCCTCCCCTGTTTTTAGCTTATTGTTATGCAATTTACTTCTAAAGTCCTACAGATGCGTATGGATTCACAATGGGGTGAAAGCCAGACCGTAAATCAGGCGCGAACAGCGCCGTAACAGCGACAAAAATGATATGCTCCGCGAAACGTCGCCGTAGGGAAACGGCTGTCGGCACTGCCGACCTACAGATGCGTATGGATTCACAATGGGGTGAAAGCCAGACCGTAAATCAGGCGCGAACAGCGCCGTAACAGCGACAAAAATGATATGCTCCGCGAAACGCCGCCGTAGGGAAACGGCTGTCGGCACTGCCGACAATATTATACACAAATTTGCGCAGATCATGCAAGTGCGTGGCCGCAGCTTTGTGCATCTGCACATTCACAGCATATTCATTCACCCATTTTTGTATGCTCCGCCGGACAGCAGAAAAAGACTGCGCAGCAACAAACTGCGCAGCCTTCTGAAATTATACCGTTCGGAATATCCGAAAGAGATCAGACCAGCGAAATGATAGCCATTTCAGCTGCATCACCGCGGCGCGGGCCGATCTTGACGATCTTGGTGTAGCCGCCGCTGCGATCCGCATACTTCGGTGCGATCTCATCAAAGAGCTTCTTTGCGACGCTCTCTTTCGTCACATAGGCAAAGACCTGACGCTTCAGGTGGAGATCAGCTGCGGTATCGCTGCCGGTGATCCCCTTTGCAATGGTGATCATCTTCTCTGCCATCGAACGAACTTCCTTCGCTCTGGTTTCGGTTGTCTCGATCTGTCCGTTTTCTAACAGATAGGTCACCATGCCGCGAAGCATTGCCTTTCTGTGATCCGTGGCTCTGCCGAGCTTTCTGGAACCCGCCATTGTGTTTCACTCCTTTTATATCCATCCGGCCGCCCCTTTGCGGGGGCACCGGATACGGGAATTAGTCGTTGTCGTCCGAGCTGAGGTCGAAGCCCAGAGACTGGAGCTTCTCCTTGACCTCATCAAACGATTTTCTGCCGAGGTTTCTGACCTTCATCATTTCGTCCTCAGACCGGCTGATCAGATCAGCGACCGTGTTGATGCCGGCGCGCTTCAGGCAGTTGAAGGAACGCACCGAGAGATCCAGCTCCTCGATCGTGGTTTCGAGCTTCTTCTCCTGACCGCCGTCCGTCGTATCCTGGAGAACAGGCTCAGAGACCTTTTCATCCGAGAGATTGACAAACAGCTGGAGATACTCTGTCAGGAGGCTGGCCGCCTGCGAGAGCGCATCGTTCGCGCCGACGGTGCCGTCCGTCCAGACCTCAATCGTGAGCTTGTCATAGTCTGTGACCTGGCCGAGTCTGGTATCCTCGACCTTATAGTTGACCTTCAGAACCGGGGTGTAGATACTGTCCACGGTGATGACATCCAGCGGCAGATTCTGACGAGTCTGCTTGTTGCGCTCCGCGGAAACATAACCTCTGCCGCGGTCGAGCATGATCTGCATTTCGAGCTTTGCGCCCTTGCCGATCGTCGCGATGTGCGGATACGGCGGCAGGATCTCGACCTCAGAATCCATCTGGATATCAGCAGCGGTGACCTCACATTCACCCTGGGCGTCAATATACATGGTCTTCGGCCCGTCGCCGTGCAGCTTCGCGGTCAGACCCTTGATCGCAAGGATGATTTCGGTGACATCCTCCTTGACACCGGGGATGGTTGAGAGCTCGTGATGAACACCGTCGATCTTGACGGCATAAACTGCCACGCCGGGCAGTGAGGAGAGCAGAATCCTTCTGAGACTGTTACCGATCGTGATGCCGTAGCCGCGCGGCAGCGGACGGATCTCAAACTTGCCGTATTTGCCGTCGCCGTGCAGTTCTTTCGTCTCAATTTCCGGCTTTTCCATTTTCAGCATAAATACCCTCCTGTTGTGCAATCAGTTGTGGCCGGCCGGGGCAGCAGCCCCATGCCGTTCAGGATTTGCCTGAAATTACTTGGAATACAACTCAACGATGAGGTGCGTTTGTGCTTCGTACTCGATATCGTCTGCGGAAGGCATACGCGTGACGGTTGCAGAGAAGTCATCCTTCTTTGCCTCCAGCCAGAGCGGAACAACTCTGTCAGCAGTTGCCTCGACAGTTGCCTTGAACTTCTCAGAGGTTCTGTCCTTCTCGCGCAGTGCGATCACATCGCCGACCTTCACACGGTAGGAAGGGATATTGACCTTCTGGCCGTTGACGGTGTAATGCGCGTGAGCGACGAGCTGTCTTGCCTCGCGTCTGGTCAGAGCCAGGCCCATGCGGAAGACAACATTGTCCAGTCTGGATTCGAGGCAGGTGATGAGGTTATCACCGGTCTTGCCCTCCATCTTGGAAGCCAGCTCAAAGTAGTGTCTGAACTGCTTTTCGAGCATACCGTAAATAAACTTGAGCTTCTGCTTTTCCTTGAGCTGCAAACCGTATTCAGAGATCTTCTTACGGTTGTTTGCGCTCTGGAAGCGGTTGGAATCCTTCTTGGAAACGCCCATGACCGCCGGGCTGATGCCGAGCGTTCTGCACTTCTTCAGGATCGGTTCTTTCTGTACTGCCATCTTTCATTCACCTCCAATAAATTATACACGTCTTCTCTTCGGAGGACGGCAGCCGTTGTGCGGGATCGGGGTAACATCCTTGATCATGCGGACTTCGAGACCGACGGTCTGAAGCGCACGGATGGCAGCCTCTCTGCCGGAGCCGGGGCCGTTGACATAGACCTCGACGGTCTTGAGGCCGTGCTCCATTGCTGCTCTTGCAGCGGTCTCCGCAGCGCTCTGTGCTGCGAACGGTGTGGATTTCTTCGAGCCGCGGAAGCCGAGCTCGCCGGCGGATGCCCACGAGATCGCATTGCCCTGCGTATCGGTGATCGTCACGATGGTGTTATTGAACGTGGACTGAATATGCACCGCGCCGTTCTCGATGTTCTTACGCTCTCTGCGGCGTCTGATCGTGGTAACCTTCTTCTTCTGCTGTGCCAAGATACAGTCCCTCCTTACTTCTTCTTATTCGCAATGGTCTTTGCCGGACCCTTGCGCGTTCTTGCGTTGGTCTTTGTGCGCTGTCCTCTGACAGGCAGACCCTTGCGGTGACGGACACCGCGGTAGCAGCCGATATCAACGAGACGCTTGATATCCATTGCAACCTGGCGGCGCTTATCGCCCTCCACGATGCAATGCTCATCAATGTACGCACGCAGCGCTGCGACATCGGTTTCGGTAAGATCCTTGACTCTCGTATCCGGATTGATGCCGGTTTCCTTGAGAATCTTGGTTGCCGTCGTACGACCGATACCGAAGATATATGTGAGACCGATCTCAACACGCTTATTCTTCGGGAGGTCAACACCAGCGATTCTAGCCATATTCCTAATTACACCTCCAAATGCGCAGGGTATCAGCCCTGACGCTGCTTATGCTTCGGGTTTTCACAAATGATCATGACTTTGCCCTTGCGCTTAATGACCTTGCACTTTTCGCAAATGGGCTTGACGGAAGGTCTGACTTTCATTGGAAATACCTCCTTCTCTCCGGCGTTCCCTGATTATTTGGAGCGCCAGGTGATTCTGCCCTTTGTCAGATCGTAGGGCGACATCTCAACTGTAACATGGTCACCGGGGACGATTCGGATATAGTTCGTTCTCAGCTTGCCGGAAATATGTGCAAGGATCACATGGCTGTTGCTCAGCTCGACCTTGAACATTGCATTCGGCAGGGCATCAATGACCACGCCTTCCACTTCAATTACATCCTGCTTCGACATCGTCGATGACCTCCTTGCGGATTTGATTCGGTTTGGTTTTGGGAGCTGAGACCGCATCATTGAGCGGCTTCAGCGCTTCACGGAGCTTTTTGTCGGTCAGCGCATCGAGTGAGACACGCTGCTTCGTCGCCTGAACATGAGCGGGATTCTTGCGCTTCGGGTTTGCGAGCGTCCGCCGCCTGCCGTCCGCAAGCAGCAGCTCAGCGCCCTCCGCAGCGACTACGGCATAGAATCTGCCGCTGTCTCTGCCCGCCTTTGCCCGGACGATCATCCCGGGCTCAGCCAGCCATCTTTCCATTGCGTTCACCGCTTTGTCATGATGACGGGGCCGTTTGCCGTAATGAGGATCATGTGTTCAAAGTGTGCCGACCATGAGCCGCTGTCTGTCACGACAGTCCAGCCGTTCGGCATGGTGTGAACGCCGTCCCCCTTGAGGTTGATCATCGGCTCAATGCAGATGGTCATGCCCTCGACAAGCCGCATTCCGTGGCCTGCCTTGCCGTGGTTCGGAACCTCCGGATCCTCATGGACCTCCTTGCCGATTCCGTGACCGCAGTAATTCTGGACGATCCCGTAGCCCTTTGCCCGGCAGTATTCCTCAACGGTGTGAGAAACATCGCCGACTCTTGCTCCGGCCTGTGCCGCCTCGATTGCCGCATAGAGGCTCGCGTTGGTGTCCTCCAGCAGCTGTTTGATCTCCGGTGCGACCTGTCCGACAGGGAAGGTAAAGCAGGTATCGCTGTTCCAGCCCTTGTATCTGGCGCCGAGGTCAACGCTGACGATATCGCCCTCGTTGATGCGGCGGCCGCCGGGGATCCCGTGGATCACTTCCTCGTTCACAGAGACGCAGGCACTTCCCGGAAAGCCGTAGAGCTGATAGAAGTTCGGAACGGCTCCGTGCCGGCGGATCTCATGATCCACGATCTTGTCGATGTCCTTTGTCGTCATGCCGGGGCGGAGCTTCTGCTCAACGACATTCAGCGCATTTGCAGCGATCTTTCCCGCCTCCAGCATTTTTTCGACATCGGATTTGCTTTTGATTGATACCATTCTATCTCATCAGCCCTCAATACCGAGTGCCTCAAAGACGAGCTTTGTGGTATCCTTGACTTCCTCCTGACCTTCAACGGTCACGAGCTTGCCGGTCTTTGCGTAGTAGTCCTTCAGCGGAGCGGTCTTCTCCTCATAGACATCGAGTCTGGAGAGGACTGTCTCCGGTGCATCGTCTGCACGCTGAACCGCCTTGCCGCCGCAGACATCGCAGATGCCCTCAACAGCCGTCGGCTTATACTCGATGTGGTAGGACGCGCCGCACTTTTCGCAGACACGTCTGCCGGACATTCTTGCGATGATCCGCTCGTTCGCAACATGGATCTCCAGCACCTTGTCGATGGTAACACCCATCTGGTCGAGTGCCTCAGCCTGTGCGACGGTGCGCGGGAAACCGTCAAGAATATAACCGTTAGCAGCATCCGGCTCTGCGATGCGGTCCTTCAGGATACCGATGACGATATCATCCGAGACCAGCGCACCGCTGTCCATCGCAGCCTTTGCGCGCAGCCCCAGCTCAGTGCCGTTCTTGACGGCCTCGCGGAGCATATTGCCGGTCGAGATCTGCGGGATGCCGAGCTTTGCGGAGATTGCTTCCGCCTGCGTGCCTTTGCCGGCACCGGGCGCACCCAAGAGAATAAGGTTCATATGGCAGCCTCCTTACAATATTGAATTAACCGAGGAAGCCCTTGTGATGACGCATCATCAGCTGGGATTCCAGTGTACGGACTGTCTCGATCGCAACGCTGACCACGATCAGGATCGAAGTACCGCCCATAGACGAAACATCGAGCTTTGTGAGGTTCAGGAAGATGATCGGGAAGACCGCAACGATGCCCAGAAATACTGCACCGACCAGACCGATCTTCGAGAGGACTCTCTGGATGTAGTCGGAGGTGGGCTTTCCGGGACGGATGCCGGGGATACCGCCGTTGGACTGGCGGAGATTGTTTGCCATTTCGACCGGATTATACTGGATCGCCACATAGAAGTAGTTGAACAGGATAATCAGGATGAAATACAGTGCTGCGTAGCCATAGCTTCTGGTCTTGAAGAAGTTGGTGAAGTGGAAGTAGAACTTCTGCCAGCCGGTCGTATCTTCGGTGATTGCCTGAACAGGCTTCCAGAACATGGTCAGCATGGACGGCAGGGACATAAAGCTCATCGCGAAGATGATCGGCATAACACCGGACATACAAACCTTGATCGGGATGTGTGTGCTCTGTCCGCCGTACTGCTTTCTGCCGACGACGCGCTTTGCGTACTGCACCGGGATCCGGCGCTCGGCCTCGTTCATGAAGACGATGCCGACGACCATTGCGACGAAGATCAGCAGGTAGATCACGACCTTGAGGAAATACTCATTCGGATTGTCCTTGACAAGGCCGAAGAGCGTGCCGACATCGACAGGGATTCTTGCGACGATACCGGCAAAAAGGATGATCGAAACACCGTTGCCGATGCCCTTCTCATTGATGCGGTTGCCCAGCCAGATGACAAGCGAGGAGCCTGCCATGAAGGAGCCGATGATAACGAACATTGCGAACCAGCCCTGACCGCCCTCGGTATACTTGACGGCATTGACGCCGTCCATATTCTTGAGCGTCAGGTAATACGCAACGGACATGAAGATCGAAAGACCCAGCGCCACAACGGATGTTATGGTATTGAGCTTCTTTCTTCCGTCCTCGCCCTCCTGCTGGAGACGTTCCAGCGGCGGAAGTGCGTAGGTCAGAAGCTGGATGATGATGCTTGCATTGATAAACGGTGTAACGCCGAGCGAGAACATCGAAGCCTTTGCAAGCGCGCCGCCGGAAAGAATATTGAGGTACTCAAGGAAGTTGCCCGTATTCTTTGCGTTGGCATCCATCCACTGGGCAACGGCATTCGTATCGAGGAACGGAACGACGATAACGGAGCCGAGACGGAAAATCACGATGATGAAGAGAGTGAACAAAATCTTCTTGCGAATCTCGGGGATGCCCCAAGCAGTCCTCAGCGTTTTGAACACTTTACATCACCTCAGCCTTCCCGCCTGCCTTTTCGATTTTTTCTGCTGCAGCAGCAGAGAACTTCGCAGCCTGAACGGTCAGCTTGACATTCAGATCGCCGCCGGCGAGAACCTTGATGCCGCCGTTCTCGATCTTGGAGATCAGACCGGAAGCCTTGAGCAGCTCCTCGTTGACAACAGTGCCTTCAACGAACTTGTTGAGATCGCCGACATTCACAGTGGAATACTTAACTGCAAAATGATTGTGGAAGCCGCGCTTCGGGATGCGTCTTGCGAGCGGCATCTGGCCGCCTTCAAAGCCGATTCTGACGCCGCCGCCGGAACGGGCATTCTGACCCTTGTGGCCCTTGCCGGCCGTCTTGCCGTTGCCGGAGCCGTGACCTCTGCCGATGCGCTTGACCGGACGGTTGGAATCCGCAGCCGGAGTTAATTCATGAAGCTTCAATGGTTTGCACCTCCCTGCCTCTTATTCTTCCGTCACCTTGACGAGATGGATGATTTTGTTGATCTTGCCCTGAGTGGCCGCATTATCGGGCTGCTCTGTGACATCGCCGATCTTGCGGAGACCCAAGGAATGAGCTGTTGCGATCTGATCCTGCTTTCTGCCGATCAGGCTTTTAGTAAGCTCGATTTTCTTAGCCATTTGCGCTCACTCCTCACTCGATTATTTGCCGAAGATCTCGGCAGTTGTCTTGCCGCGCTTTGCTGCGACGGATTTTGCATCTACGCATTCGCAGAGACCTGCGATCGTTGCGCGGACAACATTGCACGGGTTATTGGAACGCTGGCTCTTGGTACGGATATCCTGAATGCCGGCCATTTCGATGACCGCACGGACCGGACCGCCTGCGATCACACCGGTACCGGGAGCAGCCGGCATCATAAGAACGCGGCCTGCACCGAATTTACCGATGACCTCATGCGGGATGGTAGTTCCGCGAAGGTTGATGCGGACAAGGTTCTTCTTCGCATCCTCGATGCCCTTGCGGATCGCATCCGGAACTTCGCCGGACTTGCCGAGACCGAAGCCGACAACGCCGTTTCCGTCTCCGACCACAACGAGTGCGGAGAACTTCATGATACGGCCGCCCT
>DGSY01000107.1:225-21297 GCA_002394125.1 Ruminococcus sp. UBA4350 | reverse complement strand
ATACATATCCCTGATGCTGCTTATGTAATCGGGAATGTTACTTTTGCTGACGGCAAGCAGCATACCCTCCGCAGTGAACAGCGTCATCTGTGTATCATCCGATATCTCGGCGACATCATCGTCCAATATCAAATCGTATTCGGTGATGCCATCTTTGCCATACTCGGAGAAGATCTCATCCTCTCTTTTGAATTCCACTGCATATCCCAGAGCATCGCCGGCTGCCCCGCCTATAAGACAGCCACGGAATATATCAATATTGCGCATATTATCACCATATTTATCAATTAGCTTTGTTCAGTTCCGTCTTAATCATTTCTACAAACTCGGTTCTATTTCCATTAAAAGTAACAACGCCTTTATGATTATAGAAATCACCTGAACCTATCAACCATAGTATTCTATCAAGCTTGAATGCCGAAGCCTGATCATCTACAGATTTGTAATCCTCAGCTATTCTAAAAACAGCCTCCATTACATCATACTCATTATCTGATGATAATCCAAGATTTGAAATAATAAATTTTACATGATCGTCAGGTTTGGAATAATTCGACATTCCGATGTCCTTTAGCCAGTTCGGGACAAGTGCTGCCCCCCACCATTTCACTTTGTTGACAATAATCTGAATAAGTTTATCTCGTTCTTCTTTTTTTGTTGAATCAAAGCTATCAAAATAACTATACATTTCTGTTACGTTTTTGAATTCTGATAAATACTTTGCTGAATCGCATACATTTTCTTTAACCTTTTTATATGCATTATTTGAACCGCCAAATGCTTTTTTGAATAAGGCATCCAGTTCATCATCAGGTAATGTTCTAATATTTTGATTGAAATACTGTACGTCGAAATCCTTAAACAAAGATTTTATTTCTTCAGTATGTTCCGATATTCCACTTTTACCGAACTGAGGATTCCAATCACGAAATGAAAATACAGCTACCTGAAACACTTCGTTCATTGTAGTTTTACGCTTATCATCAAGATATGTTTCAAAGATTTCCTGAGTAAGTCCCTGAGAATGCTCCCATAAATACTCTATAGCCTTTTGGTAGATAAAGATATTTGTTTCTTTCGTGGTCATAATAAATCCATCCTGAAAAATAATAGAATTTAATTAAACGCTGCGCATATAAGTTGCCAGCCTGAAACCGAACTTCCGCTGACAGATAAAGTTTTTATTACAGTTCTCACAGCCGAATTATTTTTTCATTGGAAGTCAGAAACATTGAACCCTGACCTAAACCAATAAAGAAAGATAATAACGGACAACGATAACCTTGAACATGAACAACGTCATATTCAAAAGGAGGCGTGAGAGCTGTAAACGGAAAGAACATCAGATATCTATATCAAATTCGACAGTGCTGTTGACCAGATCAAGTGCTGTCTGAGCTTTGGCGAGAGCCTCCGATATCTTGGTGTAATATCTGCCGACTTCTTCGATATCGTAATTAGCATACTTATAGTCGATGATATTGCCGCCGCCGGAATAACCGGAGCTGACACGCACTTTCGGCATTGCGTCTCTCATTTTAGAGAGGGTAGCACATTCCGCATTAAGCTGAGGAAGATATACAAGCATCTCGTCGATCGTAATATTAAAATCCGGGATAATCGTTGTTGTGTTGAACACGTTTATTGCGTGTTTTACTTTGCGGATCTTACACGCAACCTCTGCCAGAGCATCACGCATTTCCTTGAAATTGTACTCAGGACGTACAGATTCGACGTCCTCCTGAATTGCAGCTACAAAGCTGCTTGAGTTTGCCTCTTTGAGCTGTAATGCTCTCAGTTCGTCGTTGAGCTGACGCAGCAGCTTTGCTGCCTGTGCTGATGTTACTCGCATATATTTTCCTCCTTAGAAATTGACTTCTTATTTTACCTTGTGATTATATTATAGCACACGGATGCGGACAAAAATGTCCTGTGTCCGTTATGCTGTTTCCCACGCCAAACGCTTGTGCTTCCGTCCTGTCAATTTGAAACTTGACATACGCATCAAAGAACATCTGGCACGCTTCCACCCACTGCACTCTCTCGATATACTCCATATGCTGCCTCCTTACAAAAAGAACGGATCTCTGTTTACGGTTCTATTATAGCATATAAAAACTGAAATTCCGAAGATGTGGGCGGCTCAGAAGAAAAATCTCCCTTTTGCACAAATCAGCACTGCTGAAAATGTGCAGTATGCTAATTGCTTTACTGTGCTTTCCTTTTGTGATTATATTATAATTCATTCGATGTACCAAAAAAATGTGAATCAGATAGCCGTGAGAGTGAACAGCACGAACAAGATCTATGCCGAGGACATCCATTGCAGATCTTCACATCTTTTCATCTTCCTCGTACCGCTTATGATCATATGGACGGGCAACACTTTACCGCCATTTCCAGTCAAAAGAGGATATTATCAAGTTTTATTTTGAGAAGAACAATGCGATCTTTCAAGACCTGAAAAGTATTACCATCAGGAGTAAAGATGATTTCTATGAAGTGATATTCAGAGTCTTCTCCACGCTGAAGGATAACAAGGAGATCGTAAAACTGCTGATCTCGGCACATCTTGAATTTATGTACCTCGACTTCATGAACACTGCATTAGTCAGGAATTTCGAGCAGAACGGATATATTGTTTCACGCTATTCGCCCTATTATTTTATGGGGAGCTTGTTCAATGTGTCGATGCAGTGGGTGCAGAATGACTGCGAGGAGTCTGTCAGGCAGATCACTGATTTTTATTACAACCACTTGTTCAATGTCAAACTGGTGCCGTGAGCGTTTTCCGATACATGAAAAAAGCAGCCGACCTGAGTGCCGACTGCTTTTCTTGTTATGATGCCCTCTCAAAGCATTGTTACGGCGCAGGCGTTTCCTCAAAGTGTACGGATTCCGCTGCCGTGCGAAGCCGGTACAGCGTTCCGTCCTGCGAGCGGAGCAGCAGCACCGCATAGTAATTCTTTATGCAATCCTCCGTAACGGTCTCCTGCACCGTGCAGTACCATTTCGCCGTCCCGAAATCAGAAGCTTCTCTCATATCCGCAAGCACTTCGTCCGTATCCGCATCCATGAGCTGAGCCGCAATCACCGCCGGAGCATCCTTCTTCGGCGATTCGGTCGGCTCTGCGGCAAATCTGTTGACCGTATCCTTGCCGAAGCCCTTGTTCTTCCACTCCGGTATGAGTCTCCATGCCTTGGTCTCCGCCGGTGCTTCGAGCAGCAGCCGCTTCATCAGCGTAAGATCGCGCAGCGTCAGCCTGCCGTCCGCATCGAGATCGGCATTCTGCCAGCAGTACATTTCATTGTCCGGCAGTCCGCTCATGCCGGACACATACTTGAACAGCATCACCGCATCCGCAATGCCGAACTGCTCATCCATATTGCAGTCGCCGAATACGGGCGCATTGAACTGTCCGTCGTCGATCTCATTGATCGTGCCGTCCTCATCGACATAATAGCTTTCGACGGTCTCCTGTCTGGATTCCTCGCGCATACCCTGCATCTGCGTGAAGCTGAGCTGAAGCGTGCCGGGACGCGTGACCTTGTAAACGCGGATCTCGTGCCCCATTCCGCCGACGGGCGGCATGACCTCAACACGCGAGATGCTGTAATTCCGCACCTCCTCCACGACGGCGGTTCCGCTCTGCGCAAATGTAACGGTAATGCCGCCGTCATAGCAGACATCGTCCGCATAGACGATATAGCCGTCATGCAGGGAGACTGTCTCGTTATTCTGCGTGAAATCGTTGAATTCCGTGATGCAGTCCGGCAGCCAGCAGAACTCGTCGGTCTCAATGACGCCGGTCTCCTGATCGTTATATTCAAATGTCATCGGGCTGCCGGTGCTGTAAAGCTCATCTCCGCGGTAGACATTGATGACGATCTCCATTTTCGTTCCGAGATTCGGCTGATAGGTGTAGACATCGTAGCTCATATCCGCAAAGCCCTCTCCGTATGCAAGCGCAGACGGGGAAATGCCGAGCTTTGCGCATAGCTCCACATATTCCTGATACTTCGTTTTATAGTCCGGATCGTTTTGATCGGGCTCCTCCGGCAGCTCCAGATGATAGGTGCTGTGCCAGGAAAGCGGCTCGCCGCCGTCCGGATTTCCGGGAATATCCGGCGTCATGACGACCTCAGAACGGTAGGTCCCGTAGCGGTCGCTCGGCTGCACGATGCAGACTGCATTGTCCACGATGCGCACGGTGCCGTAGGTATTATCGAAATCAAGCGCCTCTGCAAAGCTGGACGGAACCCAGTCCGGCGCTTCGAGATCGGGCGGCTGCGGCTCGGCATGAGCGGTCATGCCGCCGGTCAGCAGGGCGGTCAGCAGCATTGCTGCCGCTGCGGGTGCGGTATATTTTTTCATATCAGATCCTCCTTTTTTTGTACGGGTTCAGGGAATCAGTGCGTAATGAGTGCTTCGGCGATTTTCAGCAGCTCCTCTGCCGTGCCGCTGTTCGTGTGCATCGACACGACATATCTGCCGTCAAACCAGATCAGCTCGGTCGCTTTCGGGCCGTACAGCATATAGGCACGGCTGCCGCTGACAGCGGTTTCCTCATAGCGCGGGAATGAGGCACGGCTGTGAATCTGCCATGTGCTGACGCCGGATGAAAAATACGGATAATATTCCGAGCCGTCCGGCGCGGTGATCCTGTTCAAGAATTTGTATCCGTTTTCGGATTCTGAAACGGCGGTATAGCCGTCCAGCGCGACCGAGAATTCCGGCATCGGATAGGGCGTTGTGTCCTCAAACAGATATTCGGTGAAGAACTGTGTTGTCGAGCGGCTGTCATCGAAAATGATGCGCAGCTCGCCCTTTGTCCGATCAGATCCGGATGACGCATTCTCCTGCTCACCGGCTTCCGGCGCGGATACAGCGTCCCCCTGCTGCAGTTCATCCACTCCGGTCGGCTCGGCGGGCACCGCAGGCACGGGAACCTCCGCATTCTCATGGGGCGGCCGTGTTTCGTCAATGCTTTGCGTTTCCGTTGCGGGCAGTTCCGTTGCGCGGACGGCAGTTGTCTGCTTCGGCGCGGCGGTCGTCTGTCTCTGCGGCTGTGCCGTTGTCTGTTTCGGAGCGCCGGTCGCGGAATCTGCCGCCGGCTGCTGCGCTGCATCGGTTTGCGCCGGCTTTGCAGACGTATCCCTTGCAGCGGTCGTGCCCGAAGGGGAGGGCGCGGCAGCCGTGACGGTCACGGTCTGTGCAGACGGCTCTGCGGATGCAGGCGCAGTGGTTCCTGCGGCGGAAAGAGAAAGAGTATATGCAGCCGTTGTCACCGGTTCAGACGCGGGGAGCGTTTGCTCCGTGACAGCGGGGACTGCGGTATCAGCAGACTCCGGACTGAGCACATCAGGCTTTGCAGCGGAAAGCTGCATATATCCGACTGCACCGGCGATCCCGGCGGTCAGCAGCAGACAGGCCGCCGTGACCCAGCGGTTGATGTGCATATGAATCCTGCGCTCCGGCTTTGCGGTGAAGGGTTCTGCATCGCCGGACTGCATCTGCCGGTATTTCCGCATACTTTCGCGGAAAACGGCATCCATATCCCAGTCAGCGGGATACTGCTCGGAGATCTGTTTTGCGGTCGCATCGTCCACGCGGCGAAGCGGATTCATCCTGTCCTGATCTTTCATAGTATCCCCCCTTAAAATGAAATGCCCTTATCCGCCAGAAGCGTCCGCAGGCGCTTCAATGCACGGCTCAGCCGAACTCTGACGGTCACGGGCTTCATGCCGGACGCCGCCGCGATCTCCGCAGCACTGCGCCCGTAATAATATTTCTGTATGACGATGCCGGCATCCGGCTCGCCGAGTGATCGAACGGTTTCGTATAGGGTGCGGCTCAGCTCAGACTGTTCGTATTCTGAGGGAATGTCCGTGCCGTCGGCAATATCCGGCGCCTCATCCTCGGGAATGAGAGCGCGGGACTTCTGCGATGTACGCCTGCGGAACAAATCGACCGCCGTGTGCCTTGCGAGCGTACCGAGATAGCTCTGCAAAGCGCCCGGCGCGATCGCATCAAAATGCAGAAATGCCGCGGCGAACACATCGCTGACGCATTCCTCTGCGTCCTCGGCTGTGCCGACCGTGCGGATCTGCCGCCAGACGATCGCGTAGACATAGCTCTGATATTGCAGAAAAACAGCGCGGAAGCCGTCCTCCTCTGACCTGCCGATCAGCGCGCGCAGCTCATCTTCGGTCATACGGCCCTCCTTCATTGGCGAAAGCGTTCTGATGATCGCTTTCATATTTACAATCGCAGTCCGGTGCGGAAGTGTTACACGGAATGCGATATTTTTGGCTGGGGATCGGAAGAATTTACAGAATTCATAATATTTTATTGCAAAAGACTTGAAATTTCAGACGAAATATGTTATACTGTCTATCGGTGAAGCATTCGCCGGATTTTCATACAGGAGAAAAAATACAATGGATCAGAATACAATGAAAAAAATCGGCCGTGAAATGAGCATCCTGATGAGCATAGCGGTCAGCCTGACGCTTTCCCTCTGCGGAACGCTCCTCTCCGGACATTTCACGCTCGGGGGCTTTCTGCTGAGCTTTGCGGTCAGCCTTGCGATCAGCCTTGTGATCGGGCTGCTGGTGCCGATGAAGCCGCTCTGTGACCGCATTGAGCAGCGCTGCGGGATCCGTCCGAACACGATCCCTGCGCGGCTGCTGGAGACACTCGTTTCCGATCTGCTCTATACGCCGATCATCACGACCGTGATGACAGTGATCGCCTATAAGCAGGCGACCGCGCACGGCGCTTCGATCCCGTTCGTGCCGATGCTGCTGCGCTCGCTGCTCATCAGCCTTGCGGTCGGATATGTGGTCATCATGATCCTGACGCCGCTGTTTATGAAGCTGGTGCTGAATCGTCACGGCATCGGCGCACCGCCCGCCCCCCACGATCATGACAAACAATAAACAGGAAAGCCTGAGCCGAAAAGCTCAGGCTTTCTCTGTATTCTGAGGTTATCCGAGCTTGATATCCGGATGCTCCTTGATCGCGAGCATTTTGAAATGCTCCAGCATATCCGCGTCATCCTGCCCTTCCTCGGCTGCGTCTCTTGCCGCAAGGAGATAATCCCAGCAGAGATCCTCGTCATACGATCCGCGGACGTTCCAGAGATCCACGGCCTTCGCCTGCTTCAGCAGCGTCGGGATCTCGTTTGTACCGCCGAGCAGCGGGTTGCTCCGCTCAATATCCTGCATCGCGATCTCGTTGTTGACGAATTCGCCGTACTGCTCTGCGTAATCGCGCATGGTCTCCGTATTGACGGTGAAATGCTCGACAAAATCATGAGCGAGCGTTCCGGTATTGCACTTCTTCGACAGCAGCATATAATAGCCGCCCCAGAAGAATGGCGCAGGGCCTTCCGTAAAGGCATATTTGCCGTAGGTTCTGCCGTTCTTGCCGCCCTCTGCCCGTCCGAGAACGCCTTCCTCACCGCCGATCAGCCACCACGGGGCTGCGAAATAGCCGAGCGTGCTGTCATCCTGTCCGGCTGCATACCATTCTTCTGTCCATTCCTGCGCATCGGTGACATAGCCGTTGTCATAGAATGTTCTGATGCGGATGGAGAATGCGAGGTCATTGACGGTGATCTGCAAGGTGCCGGTCTCATCGAGCCACGGCAGTGTCCGCTGATACATCCACGGGAACATCATGCCGTAGAGCGTCGCGGTCATGGCAGTCCTGCCGCCGGATGCCTCCTTGACCTTTGCAGCGGTCTGCGTGAAATGCTCCCAGCTGTCAACGAATTTCTGCATTTCCTCCGGAGACTTCGCGCCGAGATACTGCTCCGCGAGGTCGGTGCGGTAGAGATATCCGCCGGGATATGCGAACGGGGCAACGCCCTTCAGCACGCCCTGACTGTCGCGGCCGATCTCCTTGGTATAATCAAAGCACTTGTTGAAATCGGACTCCTTGAATCCGAGATCGGTGACCGGCAGGCAGTAGGTGTCGCCCTCGGAGAACTGCCGGATATAATCCGCTTCGCAGATGATGATATCCGCATCCTCCGGGCCGGCGAGATATTTCGGATATGCCTCGACCGACTGTGCGCTGTAGGAGGATGCCGACGCGATCTGGATCTTGTCCTTGTATTCCGGATGCGCATTCTCGAAATGCGCTTTCATCTGCTCAAAATCGGTGCTGCCCCAGCAGAGAACCGTCAGCGTATCATCCGTATCGGGGATCTTGTTTGCGGGGCGCTCGCCGTCGATCAGGTCGAACCAGTCAGTCGGGGTGCCGGAGACGGTATTCGCCGTATAGTAAAGGAGAATGAACTGTGCATCCTCGGCGGCGACCTTACCGTTGAAATCGACATCCGCCGCTTCGGTTTCCTCATCGGTGAGCGGGCTCGGCTGACCGGTCAGAACAATCGTATAGGCTTCGAGCGTTTTCTGTGCATCGTCCGCCTTGATGAGACCGTCGCCGGTGACATCGCCGCGCAGGAAGGCGGAAGCCGGAAGCTGTGCCGCGGGATTTGCTGTGCTGAGCAGCAGGAGTGCTGTTGCAAATGCGGATACTTTTCTGTGTACTGTGTTCATGGTGTAATTCCTTTCTGTTCTGCAATGCTGCATATGCCGGCAGATACAGTCCTATTATAGCACAAGTCTGTATTGAATGCAAGTCTTTGTATGATATTGCTTTGGAAAATTCCGCAGGAAACCGAAATCTTCCGTATTCTGTCTCACAAATCCTGTATTATCTTGCCCTCATGCATCCGGTCCGGTACCGGTAATCATTTCATATTCCCTTTCGATGCGGACATTCTTCGCCTCCGGCTCCTGCCCCCATGTCTCCAGCAGATGCACGAGCAGCTCCTCAAATTCCTCCTCGCGGATATGCGGCAGCAGGATGAAGAACTGTCCCTGCCGGATCCGCGCCATGATATCGCTGCTGCGGAGCGTGCGCTCCATGACCTCGCCGAATTTCTCCGAGGCGGCGGCGAAGGCCGCTTCATCGCATTCCGGCTCCAGCGTAAAGAGCAGCTTGAAGCCGCAGCCCCGATAGCTGCGGATATAGCGCAGAATGAAGCGGTAAAGATGCATGAAGGATTCCTTGCCGACCGTGAAGGCCGTATTCGGCTCCGAGCGCTCCGCGAAAATCATATCCAGACTTTGCAGTCCGGAGGCCATCGTCTTTTCCCCGCCGGCCGCAGCAGCCGGATGGCCGTCCTCTGCGCCGGCCAGCTCCTCTCCGAATACCGCATAGCCGTGCTTGCCGTTCTGCTTGACGGTATAAAGCGCCTTATCCGCCATGCGGAACAGCAGCGCATAATCCGCGCCGTGCTCCGGCACAAAGACCGCGCCGACCGACACGCCGAGCGGGATGCTCATATCCTCGCCCATGAGCTGCTTTGCGGTCTGCACGAGATCCTGATTGAGCCGCTCTGTGAGCGAGGCAACGCTCTGCACATCGCAGCGGTCCTTGAGAAACAGGATGAATTCATCGCCGCCGATCCGTCCGGGGATATCGCTGCGCCGCGTATGGAAGCGGATGATCTCGGCAAAGCTGCTGAGGATCTTGTCGCCCATTGCGTGACCGTAAAGATCGTTGACCGCCTTAAAGCTGTCGAGGTCAAGGATCATCAGCGAGCCGCTCTCCGAGGCGCAGGCTTCGGTCAGCCGGTGGATCGCGCCGGATTTGTTCAGCAGGCCGGTCAGCTTGTCGGTCATGGCCTTTTCGGTCAGGCCGCGGATCGTGTCAAGATTGCCGAGGATATTCTCCACGCGCCGCAGCAGCACATCCGGCCGGAACGGCTTGCGGATAAAGTCCTGCGCACCGACATCGAAGCCCTTGCCCTCGATCTCCTCGCTCTCATCGGCCGTCATGAACATGATCGGGATCTTGTGTCCGGCGCGCTCCTGCATCTGCTGATGCATCTCGAAGCCGTTCATCTCCGGCATCATCAGGTCGGAAAGCACGAGCGCGGGCTCCTCGCGCTCAAAGACCTCGATCCCCTCCGCGCCGGAGCCTGCGGTCAGGATCTCATAGTTTTTGCTGAGTGCGCGCTTCGCGATCATCAGCATCATCGGTTCATCATCAACGATCAGGATCTTCGTCATAGAAACCTCCAATTCATTCCTCTGATTTTTCTGCAAAGGTCAGTCCGAATGTGCCGGGGCCGCAGCCTGCCGCGACCGAGGGCGACACCTTCTGACAGATGACCTCACGGAAGCCGCTTTCCGCCAGCAGCTGCTCCTGCACCTCTTTCAGCTCTGCCTGCGGGAGATCGGCATAGAGCATATATATCCTGCTGAGATCTGCCTTATGTCCTGTCGCATTCAGTCTCCGCACCTGCTTCAGCACAGAGCGGATGTATTTTTCCCTGACGCGCTTCAGTGAGCCGAAGCTGATGCTTCCGGTATACACTCTTCCGTTTCTGACTCTGAGGATCGGATGCATCATCAGCGCGCCGGCGAATTTGCTCATCATCGGCGAGATCACGCCGCTGCGTCCCATATATTCCATCGTGCCGATCATGAAGCTCGTATGCACAAGCGTTTTGTAATGCTCGACGGCATCTGTGATCTGCTCCGCAGACGCACCGCGCTGTGCCATTTCCGCAGCCCTGACCGCCAGAATGCCGATGCCCGTCAGGATCTGTCCGCTGTCCGTGACGGTCACATTGTCGAAGATCCGCGCAGCCTCCGCCGCCGGCGCATAGCCGTTTTTCTCGATCCGTGAGGACATCGCGATATGCACGACGCGGTTCGCGCTGTTCAGCAGCCTTGCGAAATAGGCCTCGCAGTCCCGCGCAGAGGGCGTGACCGCCTCCACGGGATTGTCCTCCTGATCCATATAGGAAAAGAGCAGATTGCCGGATTCCGCTTCCGTGCCGTCGGCGAAGATGCCGGCTGCCGTTCTGACGGAATGCGGCAGAACGGAGATATGCAGATCGCGCAGCATGGCCGGCGGCAGCTCGCAGACGCTTTCCGTCGAGATGATGAGCGGGATGCGCTGCCGCTGTGTCCGGATGTCGGATGCGCTCGCGGCAGCTGCGGCCAGAGTCCCGTCCGAAGCGTGAACGAGATCGGCGGGAAGTGCGCGCATCAGCGCTGTCTCAAGCTGATTGCCGCTGACCGGCTTCAGCAGATAGCCGTCGAAGCCCTCGCGCCGGTAGAGCGCCTGATTGTCGCTGCCGGCATTGGCAGTCAGCGCGATGATCTTTGCAGCGCGGCTGCTGCCGCCGGCCTGCGAGCGGATCTGATGCAGACATTCGATGCCGTCCATTTCCGGCATCATATGATCCATCAGAATGACATGATAATCGGTATTCAGCGTTCTGGCGAGCGCCTCTCTGCCGCTGACCGCGGTATCGAGCTGCACCTTTGTATCGCGCAGCAGCTTCCGGACGACCAGCAGATTTGCCTCATTATCATCGACAGCAAGCACCCTTGCCTCCGGCGCTTCAAATTCCGCCGTATAGCTGACGCGGTGATTCATCGTATGCCGCGCCTCGATGTTCATATTGCCGACCGCCCTTTCATCGGCGATCTCCTGCGGCAACTCGATGACGAAGGTCGAGCCCTGCGTATAGACACTGTTAACCTTGATCGTTCCGCCCATCAGCTCGACGAACTGCTTGACGATCGAAAGGCCGAGACCGGTGCCCTCGATATAGCGGTTCTTCTCCTCGTCTACGCGGCGGAAGGCCGAGAACAGATGCGGGATGCTCTCCTTTTTGATGCCCATGCCGGTATCGCTGACGGAGAAGGTCAGCAGCGCACTGCCGGGCCCCTTCTGCGTGAACTGCACGGAGAGCGTGACAGAGCCCTCCTTGGTGTATTTGATCGCATTCGTCAGCAGATTGATGAGGATCTGCTTGATGCGCACCTCATCGCCGATGAAGCGTGAGGGCAGCTCCGGATCGACATCAATATGGAATTCCAGCCCCTTTTCCTTTGCGCGGATCCAGAGCATTCCGACGATATCGGAGAGCATATCGCCGATGCCGTATTCCACCGGCGTGATCTTCATCTGTCCGGACTCGAATTTCGACATATCGAGAATATCGTTGATGAGATTCAGCAGCATCTTGCTCGCTGCACGGATATTGTCCGCATCCTCCGCGACCTCGTCCGAGATATCCTCGCGCAGGATCATTTCATTCAGGCCGATGATCGTATTGATCGGCGTGCGGATCTCGTGGCTCATGCTGGAGAAGAAGCGGTTCTGCGCCTTGTTGAGCTCGTCGATCTCCTTTTTCTGCTCATTGGCAAGGCGGCTCTCCTCGCGGTAAGCGCGGATCGAATAGGAGATCATGACCGAAATCAGAATTCCGATCAGCACCAGCGAGATCATATTGGAAAGGAACATTTCCGCATCGCTCCCGATCCCGCTGACAAAATCCGGCTCCGTGTATTCGCGGTAATACAGGATGCCTGCGGTCAGCACAGAGGCAGCGTGATAAAAATACCGCAGCTTTCCCTTGACGGTCATCGTGATATAGACCACGCAGAACAGGAACCAGAGCGAATAGCCGCCGCGGATGCCGCCGGAGTTCACATAGGAAAACGGCATGACCGCAAAGATCAGGAGCGCAGAAACGAGATTCGCGCCGACCGAAATGCGGTTGATCTTCACGCAGACCCATGTAACACCGGCGAACAGAACCAGTGCGCCGAGCAGACCCAGGATATTCGCAAGCGGCTGCCGCATCACGATGCTGATGATGAGCATCAGCAGGAGCGCAGCCGAGGAGACCGCCGAGAACATCAGATAGAGCCGGTCATGCAGTCCCAGAGAACGAAAAAACTGTCCCGACTTTGCAGATCGCTGTTTCATCGGCCCACCCCCTCTGCCGCACTGCGGAATGCCGCAGCCGTCCGGTCAAAGCATTCCAGCATTTTGTCATGCGTCTGCGCGACGGCATCGGCATCCTCTGCCTTCGCCGCAAATTCGAGCGTCTTTGCAAGCTCCGAGAGCGCATCCGCACCGAGCATCTTCGATGTGCTCTTTAATCCGTGAACGCGGATCGCATAATTCTTCCAGTCCTCTGCCTGACGGAATTTGACGATCTCCGCGCGCTTTTCATCGGCACTGCCGCAGAATTCGCGGATCAGCTCGCCGTAGAACTCCATATCGTTCTGGCAGTATTCCAGTCCGGCATCGGCATGGATGCCCGCCTCCCGCAGAATTGTCATCGGGTCGGCGGCGGGGATATCCTCCGCCGGTGCAGGCTCCGCTTCGCCGAGCGCCTGCCGGATCGCCGCGACCGTCTGTGCAAAGCATTCCAGCATTCTGTCATGCGTCTGCGCAACGGCATCGGTATCCTCATCCTTCGCCGCAAATTCGAGCGTCTTTGCAAGTTCCGAGAGCGCATCCGCGCCGAGCATCTTCGATGTGCTCTTCAATCCGTGAACGCGGATCGCATAATTCTTCCAGTCCCCTGCCTGACGGAATTTTACGATCTCCGCAATCTTTTCATCGGCGCTGCCGGTGAATTCGCGCAGCAAATCGCGGTAAAAATCCATATCATTCTGGCAGTATTCCAGTCCGGCATCGGCATGGATGCCCGCCTCCCGCAGAATCGTCATCGGATCGGCGGCGGGGACAGCTTCCGGCTCCGGCTGCGGCTCCGGCACTTCTGCTGCTTCCGTCACTTCCGGCGGAGCGCTTTCCGTGATGACCGGCTCCGCGTCCTGCCGGCTGCGCAGCAGATGCTTCGGGAGCAGGCGGCGCAGCGTCCGCTCCAGATCGGCGATCTCGATCGGCTTCGAGACAAATCCGTCGAAGCCCTCCGCCAGAAACATTCTCCGCGCACTGCTGACCGCATTCGCCGTCAGCGCGATCATAATTGTCTCATGTCCGCGGGCGGCATCGGCGGCACGGATCAGCTTCATCGCCTCCACGCCGTCCATATCCGGCATCATGTGATCCATGAAGATCAGGTCGAAATCCTGCTCCTCACAGAGCCGGAGCGCCGCGGGACCGGAATTTGCCTTTGTGATCTGCATTCCGTAATTGCGGAGAATGCCCTCGGCAACGATGAGGTTCATGCGCTCATCGTCCACGACCATTGCGCGGACATCCGGACAGAACAGGCTGTCGGCCTTTTCCTCCTGCGCATCGGCCGCCGCGCCGGATGTGGTATTCAGCAGCGCTGCGATCTGGAAGCTGGTCAGCGGCTTGCGCAGCAGGCGGATCCGGCTGTTCTCCGGCAGTGCAAAGCCCTCCGGCGCAGCGACAGTCACGGTCATGCTCTTTGCGAGATCCTCCATGTATTCCTGATTGTCCTCATATTCCCTCACGCCGATGAACAGATGCGAGATATGATAATGCTTTTGCAGCTTGAGGAAATCGGAAAGCTCATTGACACTGTAAAGCGGGACGCCGAGCGAGGACGCAAGCCCGCCGATCAGCTGCCGGTAATACTCGCGCACCTGACCGGATTCGATCCCCGAAAAGCGCAGGAATGTCGCAATGCACATATCATCCCTGCTGCCGAGCGTGATGCAGCGGCTTTCGTCGGAAACGCCCTGCGGGATCGCTGCGGTAAAGACCGAGCCTGCGTCCGGCGTGCTTTCGACCGTGAGGAAGCCGCCCATTGCACGGATCGCGCCCTGCACGATCTTGAGTCCCAGACCGAGACCGCCGCTGCGGCGGCTGCTGCCGGAGCCGACCTGATAGATCATATCAAGCGCCATCTCCTTTTCCTCCTCGGTCATGCCGATGCCGGTATCGGTCACGCGGATGCGGAGGTTGACGCCGTATTCCTGCGCAGCGGATTCGATGCGGACATATACGCCGCCCTGTCTCGTGAATTTGATGCCGTTGGAGACGAGATGCCACAGCACCTTCCGGATCTTGGCGGGATCGCCGATCAGAACGGCCGGCACGGATATATCAATATCAAAGATGACCTCGATGTCCTTCGCAGCATCGGACTGCACCTTTGCGGAGATATCGTTGATGACCGAGGCGAGGATATAGGTCTCGCGGCTGACGGTCAGCTTGTTCATGTCGATCTCGGTATAATCGAGGATATCGGATATCTGCTCTGTGACGCGGAAGCCTGCGGCCTCAACGCTCAGCAGCTCGCGCTTCTGCTCCGGCGTCTGATCGCGCTTGAGCATGATCGAGGTCAGGCCGATGACCGCATTGATCGGCGTGCGGATCTCGTGGGAGACATTCGCGAGGAAATCGTCCATGCGCCTTGCGGTATCGGTCAGCGCGTCGATCTGCCGTTCGGCCTCCGCGAAGGACTGGCGGTGCTTGCGGATGATGATGCAGCCGACGCGCCATGCGGCCGTGACGAGCAGAATATGCAGCAGGATCCGCAGCACAGTCGGCGCAGCAATGGCGCCCGCCGTCTGCCGCAGCTGCACCGTATCATAGAGCATCGCCGCAGCGAATGTGCCGAAGCAGCAATGCTCCATCGGCAGCAGGTCGGTCATGGTAAACAGCATCATCGTAACGGTGATCAGCGGCGCGAGATCGAACATCCCGGCCGGATGGATGCCGTAATAGAAGATCGAAAGGAGGATGAGAAAGGAATATATCCCGATCCGCACCTTTGCGGGAAAGGTCTGCGTCAGATGCAGGCCCCAGCAGCTGATGACGCCTGCCAGAACGATCAGCAGCGCCCACAGCTCCCATGAGAACAGCAGTGCGGCGGCGGTCAGTCCGGCGGACATGACCGTATATACGATCAGGATCAGCAAATGAGAGGAGCGGAACATTTCCGCAGCAAATCTGTTTTCGGTTTTTTCCGGCATATCGTTTCTCCTGTCAGATGCGGTGTGCGGGGCACCGGCGAACGGTTCATTTTCTGTTATTATAACATATAATCTCTTGAAATTCAATAGAAATCTGCATAACAGAATAAAAAATTCAGCTATTTATACAACGGCGGTCTCAAAAAAGCGTCCTCCGCTTCGGGGGACGCTTCTGCGCTCAGAATTTTCGCCGTTTCAGGAGTATGAAGCCTGTGATGAATGTCAAAATTGCCGTGATAAGAACCGCATAGACCCAGCTGCTCCGGAAGGGCAGCGTATCGGTATTGATGCCGTAGAACGCGAACATGATGTTCGGGATCTCGATGATAACAGTGATAATTGTCAGGCGCCACATGACGGAGTTCTGGTTGTTCGCGATGACATAGGAAAATGCGTCCATCATCGCGGAGATAACGCCGCTGTAGATCGTCGCCATCTCGACCGCCTGCCGGAATTCGATCCCGACATCGTCCATGAGATCCTCGTCCTCCGCGTAGAGCTTGAGCGCCCTGCCGCGCTGGATCTTCTCGATCGTCACGAGATTCGCTTTCAGCGAGGTGGTAAAGTAAACGAGCGATTTTTCCAGTCCCATGAGCTGAACGATCTCCTGATTCTTCATCGCGCCGCTGAGCTTCTGCTCCATCGAATAGGAGATCTTGTCGATCTGCTTGAGGTAATAGACAAAGCCTGCGGAGATCTGCATGAGTACCTGTAAAATGAACCGTGTCCGGAACTGCGTCTGGATATTGGAGATGCGGCCGTCGGCCATTGCGCCCAGCACCTGATTGCGCCGGAGCGAAATAGTAAAGACATAGTCTTCGGTTTTGATGATGCCGAGCGGAACGGTATAGAACTGGAAGGTCTCGCTTTTCTCCAGCTTCTCCGCGACCGCGGTATCGACGATGATGAGCGTCTGGTCGCCCTCACGCTCAATGCGCGAGGATTCCTCCTCGTCAAGGCAGGAGCGGACAAAGCCGGTATCCAGCCCGAATTCTTCTGTCAGGATCTGTATCTCGTCCTGTGTCGGCTCATAGACGGAGATCCAGCAGCCGGGCTCGGCGGTATCGGTCAGCTTCAGCTTTCCGTCTACGGATTTATATATGTGCATCATAGGCGTTCGCCTCCCGTTTATCATAGATTTGTTACAACTGACGGGAAAAGTTGCAATTAGGTGACATTGCGTTCTCAATCCGGGTGCAATCCTGTGACAGATTGCATTTTGCTGTTGATTTTTCCGCCGGCATCGTGTATACTTGCATCAAGGGAAACGAAACCGGCGCAGCGGGTCAGGCGCGGCAAAGGGATCGTGGATCTTGTGGAAATGTGTTTCAAGCGAATGTATCTCCAATCCATTGTTGCAACCTTCAAGAATTTGGCTCTGCCGCACCCATCGGCAGGGCCGCTTTTTTTATTTCGCAAAGAAGCCGCGGATCGTTTCGGCGGAGGCTTTGGCTGTTCCCTGAATCATTTCCTCGGAGCCGCCGCCCTTGCCGCCGACAGCCGCATTGAATTCCTTCGCCCATGCGCGCAGCTTCACTGTTTTACTGCCGATGATATAGCGGTAGCCGTCTGTATCATTGCCCTGAAACGCCGCACAAACGCCCCCCGCCAATTCAACGCCTGCATTGACAAGTGCGCGCAGACTGTTGTTATCCAGCATATCCTCAAAGATCACGAGGTCGCCGTCTGTTTTTTGCAGCGCGGCGATCTTCATATCCAGCAGCGCATGGCGCAGCTTTGCAGTCTCCTCGCGCTCGGCCTGTCCCTGCTTCATCAGCCGCTCAACGGCATCCGCCGTCTCCAGCTGCTTGCAGGAGAGCAGATTCGAGATGCGCACTGTCTGCGTCAGGCGCTTGTGATAATCAGCGATCGCATCCAGACCGCAGAGCATCCGGATCCGGACGCCGCCCTTCCAGTTTTCGCAGGAGAGGATCTTGATGCCGCCGACCGCGCCGGTCGTACTGACGTGCGGTGCGCAGCAGGCGCAGACATCCCAGCCCTCGATCGTCACGATGCGGATATTCTCGGTCAGGTCGAGCTTGGAACGGTAGTCCATCGCCGCGCATTCCTCCGGCGACGGATAAGAGACCGTGACCGGCACATTCAGCCCGACAACGCGGTTCGCGATATATTCAACAAATTCCAGCTCGGCCGCACTCAGCACGCCGCTGAAATCGACGGTCACGCCGTCCGTGCCGAGATGAAAGCCCACATTGTCATAGCCGAACTGGGTATGCACGATGCCGGAGATCAGATGCTCGCCGGTATGATTCTGCATTTTGCGCAGGCGCTCCTCCCAGTTCAGCTCGCCGGCAACCTCTGCGCCGGCCGGCAGAGGCACATCCGTCATATGGACGATCTCGCCGCCGATCTCCTGCACATCGGAAACGACTGCATTGCCGAGATTGCCGCGGTCGGCAGTCTGACCGCCGCCCTCCGGGAAGAATGCGGTGCGGTCAAGGATTACGCCGTATGCTGCGCCGTCGCTGCGTTTTTTTGCATCCGCCAGCGGCTCACAGGACAGTACCTTTGCGGTAAAGCTGCGCAGGTAGGCGTCATTTTCATATAGCTTTTCTGTCTGCATGATTATGCTCTCCTTTTGTAGGATTTGGCTGCGCCGGATTGCTTCACGGCAATGCCGGAATATCCGGTTTCGCTTTTATTTATAGTATATCACAATTTCGCCGCTCCGTCAATCCCAATGTGAAACTTGTGTGAAATATTATATAATCCTCTTGACAAGTTCTATAATCTGAGTATAATGTTATTAGACGATAGGAAAGGGGTGCAGAGGATGAAAAAGGCTGTTTACAGTCTGGTGCTGTCTGAGGATGTCGTCGATGCGGTTGACCGGATGGCCTATTCCCGCGGCACAAGCCGCTCCAATCTCATCAATCAGATTCTCGCCGAAGCGGTCGGCTATGTCACGCCGGAGCGCAGAATGGCGGAGATCCTTGATACGCTCGCACAACAGATGACCGGACTCTATCAGCTTCAGGAGCAGGCGACGGACGGAATGCTGACGATCCGCAGTCCGCTGCGCTACCGCTATAAACCGACGATCCGCTACCGCGTGGAGCTTTACCGCCAGCCGGAGCAGGCGCTCGGCGTACTGCACGCATCGTTCCGCACACAGAGCAGAGCGCTGATCGAGGATGCGGAGCGGTTTTTCCGGATATGGGCAGAATGTGAATGCGCAGCCGGACAGTGTGCGCCGGAGGATTACAAGATCGCGGACGGCTGCTGGGACAGGCGCTTCCGGATCCGCGCCGGAACGGACACCGCATCCGACAAGCTCGGCGCGGCGATCGGGCAGTATATCAAGCGCGTGGATGCGGCACTGAAAGCGTATTTTGCGGCATTGCCCGACCGCGATGCGGCAAAGTCCGCCGCGGAGCATTGCTATCAGAGCGGCTAGTCTCCGGCAGCACCGCAGGACAACCAAAACCACAAGCATAAACATTCCATGTAAGGAGGCATCTTCATGAACGCGAATAAAATGACACAGAAATCCATTGAAGCCGTGCAGAATGCACAGTCGCTCTGCTCCGGCTATCAGAACAACGCGATCGAGCCGGTGCATATCCTCACCGCACTGCTCCAGCAGGCGGACGGCCTGATCCCGCAGCTCATGCAGCGCATCGGCATCGACGCAGACGCCTTTGCAAAGGCCGCCGAAAAGGAGGTCGCTGCACTCCCCCATGTGACCGGCTCCGGCAGACAGGCCGGCACGGTCTATGTCTCCAATGCGGCGGAGCAGGTCATCACACAGGCCGAGCAGACCGCAAAGCAGATGCAGGATGAATATGTCTCGGTCGAGCATCTGTTCCTCGCGCTGCTGCGCTCGCAGGAGTACAATGTCAAGAAGCTGTTCCAGCAGTTTTCGGTCAATGAGCCGAAGGTGCTGAATGCGCTCAAAGAGATCCGCGGCAATGCGCGGGTCACAAACGAAACGCCCGAAGCGACCTATGATGTCCTGAAAAAATACGGTCAGGATCTGACCGAGCGCGCCAAGAAGCATCAGCTGGATCCGGTCATCGGCAGAGATGCGGAGATCCGCAATGTCATCCGCATCCTCTCCCGCAAGACCAAAAATAATCCTGTGCTGATCGGTGAACCGGGCGTCGGCAAGACCGCGATCGCAGAGGGGCTTGCACAGCGGATCGCCCGCGGCGATGTGCCGGAATCCCTGCGCGACCGCACGATCTTCTCGCTCGATCTCGGCGCACTGGTTGCCGGTGCAAAGTACCGCGGCGAATTTGAGGAGCGTCTCAAAGCCGTTTTGCAGGAGGTCAAGAAATCAGAGGGACGGATCCTGCTGTTCATTGATGAGCTGCATACGATCGTCGGCGCGGGCAAGACCGACGGCGCGATGGATGCCGGCAATCTGCTGAAGCCGATGCTCGCACGCGGCGAGCTGCACTGCATCGGTGCGACAACGCTCGATGAATACCGCAAATATATCGAAAAGGATGCCGCACTGGAACGCCGCTTCCAGCCGGTGCAGGTCGGTGAGCCGACCGTCGAGGATACAATCTCTATCCTCAGAGGTCTGAAGGAGCGCTACGAGGTCTATCACGGCGTCAAGATTCACGATACGGCGCTGATCGCGGCAGCGACCCTCTCGAACCGCTATATCTCCGACCGTTTCCTGCCGGATAAGGCGATCGACCTCGTAGACGAAGCCTGTGCAATGATCCGCACGGAAATGGATTCCATGCCGACCGAAATGGACGAGATTGCCAGAAAGATCATGCAGCTGGAAATCGAAGAAGCCGCACTGAAAAAGGAAACCGATTCCGTCTCGGCGGCGCATCTGGCCGATCTGCAAAAGGAGCTGGCCGATCAGCGCGACCGCTTTGCGCAGATGAAAGCGCAGTGGGAGAACGAAAAGGGCGGCATCAGCCGTGTGCAGGATCTCCGTGCGCAGATGGAACAGCTCAAAGCCGAGATCGAAAACGCCGAGCGGCAGTATGATCTCAATAAGGCCGCCGAGTTGAAATACGGCAAGCTGCCGGAGCTGCAAAAGCAGCTGGATGCCGCGGAGAATTCCGCGCAGACCGGCTCCGATGCCCGCCTGCTGCGCGATGCCGTCACAGAGGACGAGATCGCGCGGATCGTCGCCCGCTGGACGGGAATCCCTGTGACAAAGCTCATGGAGGGCGACCGCGAAAAGCTGCTGCATCTTGATGATACGCTGCACCGCCGCGTGATCGGTCAGGATGAAGCTGTCGAAAAGGTCAGCGAAGCGATCCTGCGCTCGCGTGCGGGCATTCAGGATCCGAACCGTCCGATCGGCTCCTTCCTGTTCCTCGGCCCGACCGG
>DGSY01000107.1:0-149 GCA_002394125.1 Ruminococcus sp. UBA4350 | reverse complement strand
GAGCTTGCAAAGACGCTCGCAGAGGCGCTGTTCGATGATGAACGCAATCTCATCCGCATTGATATGTCCGAATATATGGAGAAATTCAGCGTCAGCCGCCTGATCGGAGCGCCTCCCGGATATGTCGGCTATGAGGAGGGCGGTCAGCT
>DGSY01000109.1:1219-33264 GCA_002394125.1 Ruminococcus sp. UBA4350 | reverse complement strand
CCTCGTGGTGGTTCGAGTGGATGTAATCCGCCACCATCCTGGCGTACTTCAGGTCGATCGCGTCCTTGTCCATTCCGATGGAAAAGGTCTTCAGCGGCCGATCCAGGATCCTGGCCGCGATACCGCATACGAGAGAGGAGTCGAGGCCGCCGGAGAGCAGGAAGCCGACCGGGGCGTCCGCGTCGAGGCGCTTCTTCACGCCGACGATCAGCTTCTCGCGGATGCTGCGGGAGATCACGCGCATCGGATCCGACCGGTAGTGGCGCACGTCCGACATGTCCCGGTAGGAGACGAACAGGCCGTCCTTGTAGTAGTGGCCGGGAGGGAAGGGATAGATTTTCTCACAGACGCCGGTCAGGTTCTTCGGCTCGGAGGCGAACAGGATCGCGCCAGCCGCGTCGTAGCCATAGTACAGGGGACGGATCCCGATCGGGTCCCGCGCCGCGACGTATGATCTGGTCTCGCCGTCGTACAGCACCAGCGCGAACTCCGCGTCGAGCTCGCGGAACATGCCGCTTCCCAGGCGCTCGTACAGCGGGAGGAGGATCTCACAGTCGCTGTCGCTGGAAAAACGGCAGCCCCGCTGCTCAAGCTTTTCCCGGATCCGGCGGAAGCCGTAGATCTCGCCGTTGCACACAAGGGCGCGTCCGCCTTGCTCAAACGGCTGCATTCCTTCCGGGGTCAGCCCCATGATCGAGAGGCGGTTGAAGCCGAGGTACCCGCAGCCTGTATTCAGGATCCGGCTCATATCCGGGCCGCGGCTGGCGGTCCTCGCGAGCAGCTCCTTCACGACGGCTTCCTCAGCGTCCGCCGAACAGTAAGCAAGTATCGAGCACATGTGGCACCTCCGATCTGATCATGATCAATGCGTCTGTGGATATCGGCCCGTGAGAATGTTTCGCATCAGCAATCCGTGACCGCATTCACAAAAAAACACACGGCGGGCATCCGTTCTTCGGCGCCCTTGCCGTGTATTCCTGCGTGATCCGCGCGGCGGATCGATATCCAAAAAGTATATTGAAAAGATATAGCAGAGCAGCAACGATCTGTCAAATATGGCATACGATAGCATTTTGATATGATGCGCGGCTTGACATTCCGGCACCCGGCGGCATAAAACAGTCACATCGGGAACCGGAACCCAGCACCGAAAGCACAAAGGCAAAGGACAATGGCGTCTGTCAGGAAAGGACAGGCGCCTTTTTCAATGCCGGAAATGGGAGGGAAATTATGGAAATCAGTGTGACTAGCGTGACGTGGGTGCTGCTCGGCGCGGCGCTCGTCTACTTCATGCAGGCCGGATTCGCGCTCTGCGAGGCCGGCCTCACCAGGGCCAAGAACACGGGCAACATCCTCATGAAGAACATGATGGATTTCTGTATCGGCACGCCGTGCTTCTGGCTGATCGGATTTGGCCTGATGTTCGCGGGGACAGGGTCCCTGATCGGCGGGTTCGACCCGATGATCCGCGGCGCCTACACCGCGGCGAACAGCGTCGTCCCGCAGGATCTGCCGCTGTTTGTCTACGTGATCTTCCAGACCGTGTTCTGCGCGACGGCGGCCACGATCGTGTCCGGCTCGATGGCAGAGCGCACCAACTTCAAGGCGTACTGCGTCTATTCGGCGGCGATCTCGCTCCTCGTCTATCCGATCAGCGGCCACTGGATCTGGGGCGGCGGCTGGCTCTATCAGATGGGCTTCCACGACTTCGCCGGGAGCACCTGCGTGCACATGGTCGGCGGCGCGATCGCCTGCCTCGGCGCGTGGATGCTCGGCCCCCGCATCGGGAAATATGACAGGAACGGCAACGCGCGGGCCATCCCCGGGCACAACATGACGGCGTGCGCGCTGGGCGTGTTTATTCTTTGGTTCTGCTGGTTCGGCTTCAACGGCGCCTCCACCGTGGCGATGGAGACGGCTGAAAACGCCGAGATCGCGGGCATGGCATTCATGAACACCAACCTCGCGGCGGCGGTCGCGACCGTCACGGCGATGCTCTTCACCTGGATCAAGTACGGCAAGCCGGACGTGTCCATGACGTTCAACGCTGCGCTCGCCGGCCTCGTCGCCATCACGGCGCCCTGCGACTGCGTCTCTCCGGCCGGTGCCTTCTTCATCGGCCTCGTGGCCGGCTTCCTCGTCGTGCTGAGCGTTGAGTTCTTCGACCAGAAGGCGAAGATCGACGACCCCGTCGGCGCCGTGTCGGTGCACATGGTCAACGGGATCTGGGGCACGATCGCGGTGGGCCTGTTCAGCACGGGAGCCGACGGCGTCGGCGCGGGCCTGTTCTATGGCGGCGGCCTGCGGCAGCTTGGAGTGCAGCTGCTGGGCTTTTCCAGCGTCATTTTATATGCGGTCGCGGTGATGTTCGTCATATTCAGGCTCATCGACAAGGCGATTGGCCTGCGCGTCCCCATGCAGGTGGAGATCGACGGCCTGGACATCCACGAGCACGGGCTGACCTCAGCGTACTCCGGCTTCGCGATCACGGACGTGACGAACATGAATACGGAAGCGAACGAGAACACGGACCTCGGGATCGACAGCTACGAGGCGGCGCCGGAAGCGGTGAAGGCGGCGGCCGTGAAGGTCGTGCGGGAGCCCGGCCTCGTGCCGGAGCTCGACACGGGCATGCACAAGGTGTCGATCATCTGCAAGCTGGCGAAGTTCGACGCGCTGAAGACGGCGCTGAACGAGCTCGGCGTCACGGGCATGACGATGACCCAGGTCATGGGCTGCGGCCTGCAGAAGGGCAGCACGGAGCGCTACCGCGGCGCGGTGGTCGACTCCACGCTCCTGCCGAAGGTCAAGGTCGAGGTCATCATCTCGAAGATCAGCGTGGACAGTGTTGTTGAGGCGGCGAAAAAGGCTTTATACACGGGCCACATCGGTGACGGCAAGATCTTCGTCTACAACGTCAGCCGCGTCATCAAGGTGCGGACCGGAGAGGAGAACTACGACGCGCTGCAGGACGTTGAGTGACCGGCATACCGGCGGCAGATCCCGGTACAGGCGCACGGTATAGGAAATCCATATAAATACTATACATGAAGCATATGACAAAATGCATACAATAGTACAAAAGTATTGACATCCGGAATCACAGTTTTATAATGGGGCAAGAAAAGCAAAGGCGCTTTGAGACAGGGAAACTGTCTCAAGGCGCCTTTTCCTTTATCCAGAAACGCAGCAGGAGGGAAGTTTGAAAGTCCTGCCGATGCAGTACTTTCAAACTGCACCATCGGTGCTGACGCACCGGGTGCCGTATTCGGCAAAACCACATTCGTGGATTTTGCCACAGCGAGGAATAAAGATGAAAGACAAGGCATACTCGGTACCGGCAATCTATGGAGTCAACGTCTTCAGTGACAGAGTGATGCACGAGAGGCTCCCGAAGGACATCTATCAGGCGATCCGCAGGACGATCCAGAGCGGTTCCCAGCTGCAGCCTGAGATCGCGAACACGGTCGCGGCCGCGATGAAGGAGTGGGCGCTGGAGCACGGCGCGACGCACTTCACGCACTGGTTCCAGCCGATGACCGGTGTCACTGCCGAAAAGCACGATGCCTTCATCATTCCGGCAGAGGGCGGCGTCATCCTCGATTTCTCCGGCAAGGAGCTCATCAAGGGCGAATCGGATGCATCCTCGTTCCCGTCCGGCGGTCTCCGCGCAACATTCGAGGCGCGCGGCTATACCGCATGGGACCCGACCTCCGATGCGTTTATCAAGGACAGAACACTCTGCATCCCGACCGGATTTGTTTCCTATACCGGCGAGGTGCTGGATAAGAAAACACCGCTGCTCCGTTCGATGGAGGCCGTCAGCCGCGCAAGCGTCCGGATGCTCCGTCTGTTCGGCAATGACAAGGTGCAGCGCGTCATGACGAATGTCGGCCCGGAGCAGGAATATTTCCTGATCGACAAGGCCAGCTACGATGCGCGCGAGGATCTGATCCTCACCGGCAGAACGCTGTTCGGTGCAAAGCCGCCGAAGGGCGAGGAAATGGACGATCACTATTTCGGCAATCTGACGCAGCGCGTTTCCGATTTCATGCGGGAGCTGGATGTCGAGCTGTGGAAGCTCGGCATCTACGCAAAGACCGAACACAATGAGGTCGCGCCGGCACAGCATGAGCTTGCGCCGGTCTATACTACATCCAATATCGCCGCCGACCACAATCAGCTGACGATGGAGCTGATGAAAAAGACCGCTCTGAAGCACGGTCTGGTCTGTCTGCTCCACGAAAAGCCGTTCGCGGGCATCAGCGGCTCCGGCAAGCACAACAACTGGTCGCTCTCGACCGATGACGGCCAGAATCTGCTCGACCCCGGCGATACTCCGCAGGACAATATGCAGTTCCTGCTCGTGCTTTGTGCATTTCTCAAGGGTGTGCATGAGTATGCGCCGCTGATCCGGCTCTCGTCCGCATCCGCCGGAAATGACTGCCGTCTCGGGGGCAACGAAGCGCCTCCGACCGTCATCTCCGTGTTCATCGGTGACGATCTCCAGCGCGTGCTGAATGCGATCGAATCCGGCAATCCGCTGGACGGCCTCGGCAAGGTGCGCTTCAATCTCGGCGTCGATGCAATGCCGCAGTTCCGCAAGGATACCACCGACCGCAACCGTACATCCCCGATGGCATTCACCGGCAACAAGTTTGAATTCCGGATGCTCGGCTCGGCGGATTCGATCTCCTGCTTCAATTTCGTCATGAATACGATCTTTGCGCATGAGATCACGCAGTTCTGCGATGAGCTGGAAAAGGCTGACGATTTCCAGACAGCGCTCCATGACCTGATCGTCCGCACGATCCGTGAGCATAAGGATATCATCTTTAACGGCAACGGCTACGGCGACGAATGGGCTGCGGAATGCAGACGGCGCGGTCTGCCGAATTATCCTTCGACCGTCGAGTCGCTCATGCAGTACGACCGGCCGGAATTTGTCGCGATCTTCGAGGAGCAGAATGTTCTGAACCGTGCGGAGATCGTTTCCCGCAAGGAGATCCTGCTCGACAATTACAGCAAGACCGTCGGCATTGAGGCAAAGACCATGCTCGATATGGCGCGCAAGAAGATCCTGCCGGTCTGCATCGCGTATACAAAGGAGCTCTGCGATGCGATCAGTGCAAAGGAGAAGATCTCCCCGATGCTGCGGATCAGCACGGCTGTTGAGGATGCGCTTGCCGCACAGATCAGCGACCTGACCGCCGGACTCTATGATGCAATCGACGATCTGCGAGAGGCGATCCAGAAGGCTGTCCGGGCGGACGGCGTCATTCAGACTGCGGAGACCTACCGCAAGACCGTTATTCCGGCAATGGAGCGCCTGCGCACGACCGCAGATGCGCTGGAGATACTGATCCCGCAGGACAAGTGGCCGTTCCCGGCTTACTCCGAGATCCTGTATAACATCTGATCTCCGTCACCGCGCAGAATGGAGACACTGGAAAAGCTGAACCGGATCGCGGCGCTGCTGCCGGAATGGTTCGCGGAGAATGCGCGCGATCTGCCGTGGCGCAGAGACCGTGAGCCGTATCATGTCTGGCTCTCGGAGATCATGCTCCAGCAGACCAGAGTGGAGGCCGTCAAGCCCTATTATGCGCGGTTTCTGGCGGCGCTGCCGGATATCGGAGCGCTCGCCGGATGCAGTCATGATGCGCTGATGAAGCTCTGGGAGGGGCTCGGCTATTACAGCCGCGCTCGCAATCTGCAAAAGGCCGCGCAGCAGATCATGACAGAGTTCGGCGGCGAATTTCCGCGCAGATACGAGGATATCCGTTCGCTTGCCGGAATCGGTGACTACACCGCCGGCGCGATCGGCTCGATCTGCTTTGATCTGCCGGAGCCGGCTGTGGACGGCAATGTGCTGCGCGTCTGGGCGCGGCTGACCGCCGACGGGCGATGCGTCGATGAGCAGTCCGTCAAGCGGGATGTGCGGCAGCAGCTCCGCGGCGTTTACGAAAAAACGAAGGATCGCGGCACGCTCACGCAGGCGCTCATGGAGCTCGGCGCGACGGTCTGCGTTCCGAACGGCGCACCGCACTGCGCGGAATGTCCGCTCGCGGCGGAATGCGCTGCGTACCGCACGGACACGATCGCGGAATACCCTGTCCGGAAAGCGAAAAAACCGCGCAGGATCGAAGAATACACAGTTTATATTTTGCAGTGCGGCGACCGGATCGCCGTGCAGAAGCGTCCCGCATCCGGCCTGCTCGCAGGACTCTGGGAGCTGCCGCATCTGGACGGCAGACGCGATGCACAGGCGGCACTCGACACGGCGGCGGTTTGGCAGACCGGCGCGGCTGAGATCGTTTCCGTCCGGCATTGTGTGCATATTTTTACGCATATCGAATGGCATATGACAGCGGTGCATCTGCTCGTGACGAAAATGCCCGCGCCGTTCACATGGGTGACGGCGGCGCAGCTGCAAAGCGAGACCGCCCTCCCGACGGCATTCCGAATCTGCCTGCCGGAGGAGATCACATCAACAGCCGGCTGAAAGGAGTTGCCATGCAGCTATCAGAGCTTGGGATCCATGCGGACTCCGTTGAGGAGGGGCGTATGCAGGCGGAGGAGATCATCAGGGGACTCAGCGGAACGGTCTGCATCCGGAAGATCTATGTTGTACTCGCCATTGCGGTCGGTCTGCCGGTCTGTCTCATCATGCTCCCGATGCGTCACGCGCTCATCGGCCTGATCGTGCTGATCGCGTTCACGGTATTTGTCGTGCTGAATGCCCGCGAATCGCTCACCTTCAACGGCGCAGCCGGCGAATTTATCCACCGCGGCTTCTCCGGCACGGAGACCTTTTCGCTTTCGGATATCACCGAGATCCGCACACAGAAAACCGAGCGGGGGCATTACCGCATGGGCAGGCACCGCCGCCGCGATGCCATACCGACAATCAGCGACCGTATCATATTCAAGGCGAACGGCAGGACATATTCCTATACATTCCGCGAATACCAGTATCTGTATACGGAAAAGGTCGGCTATATCTATGAGGATCTCGATAAGCTCGTGCAGCTTCTGCTCCTCTATGAGCATTATTTTCTGAATCCGCCGCCCGCCGATCCGAATGCCGGATACTATCAGGAACGGCAGTATCCGCAGGCTGCAAATTTCCCGCAGGAACCGCAGATGCCGCAATATCCTGCATATCCGCAGTACCCGCAGACACCGCCCGATACGCCTGATGACGGCGGAATGCCTGAGCTGTAAGCCCGCAATGATTTTGTGAATCATATCCCGTTCATCAATGAAAGGAAGGTAAAACGACATGACCTACAAAGAGGAATTTATTCAGTTCATGACCGAATGCGGCGTTCTGACATTCGGCGATTTCACGCTGAAATCCGGCAGAAAAGCGCCGTATTTCGTCAACACCGGCAACTACAAGACCGGCAGACAGCTCTGCCGTCTCGGTGAATATTATGCAGCCTGCATTCAGGAGCACGGCCTCGAAGCGGATGTGCTGTTCGGGCCGGCCTACAAGGGCATCCCGCTGGCGGCGGCTGCTGCAACGGCACTCTGGCGCGAGCACGGCATTGAAGTGGGCTATGCCTACGACCGCAAGGAGGTCAAGGATCACGGCGAGGGCGGCATGATCGTCGGCTCGAAGCTCGAAAACGGCACAAAGGTCGTGCTGATCGAGGATGTCATGACCTCCGGCAAGGCGCTCCGCGAGGTCTATCCGAAATTGAAGAGCGTCGCGGATGTCAATATCACCGGCATGATCATCACGGTTGACCGGCAGGAAAAGGGACTTGACAGCGACAAGTCCGCGGTGCAGGAGGTCAAGGCGGAGTTCGGCATTGATGTGTATTCGATCGTCACGGTCAGCGATATCATCGCAGCGATCGAGAACGGCGTTGTCGAGGGCAAGGCATATCTCCCGCAGATGCGCGCATACCGCGAACAGTACGGCGTATAATCGGAATGTGAAACGAAAACGGCAGGGTGCGTACCCTGCCGTTTGTTGTATCTGCGATGAAACGGTTCCTTGTTTCAGGGGCGGGCCGGCAGTGCCGGAGCCATTTCCTAAAGTCCTCCGGAAACGAATGGGAGCAGAATAAAATGAAAGCCAGACCGTACAATAGGCGCGATCAGCGCCGTAACAGCGACATAATTGATATGCTCTGCGAAACGGCGCCGGAGGGAAACGGCAGCGGGCACTGCCCGTATCAACGCCCGTGATTTGCAGAGCGGAGCGGGATGCGGACAGATTCTGACCGGTCTGTATGATGCCGGAATGTGAGTGCAGCAGCGACCGGTACTGCAAAGCTGCATCCGAGCGCGGCAAGCCATGCGGCAGGGGAGAGCGGAACAGTCGAGAATGCCCGCTGCATAAACGGGATCTGCACCGATGCCAGCGTGACCGCCGCCGAGCAAAGCACCGCGAGGATCAGCTTGCCGTTCGAGAAATACGGAACGGAAAACAGCGTACCGTCCTCGCGCTTGCACTCGAATACATGAAGCAGCTGTGAGCAGATCAGCGTGATGAGTGCGCCGGTTCGCGCCGCATCCACGGAGCCGGTCAGCCGCAGGACAGTCGTGAAGGAACCGAGTGTCGAGAGCGCGATGAAGATGCCGCGAAAGACGATGCGCGAGAGCAGTCCGCCCGCGAAAAAGCTCTCATCTGCGGCGCGGGGCGGCTGCTGCATGATATCCGGCGCGGGCGGCTCCAGACCGAGCGCGACTGCCGGCAGACCGTCCGTCATCAGATTGACAAGCAGAATTTGTGTCGGCAGCAGCACCATCGGCATTCCCATGAGAATGCCTGCGAACATCGTCAGCACCTCGCCGATATTGCAGGCAAGCAGATAACGCACGAATTTACGAATATTTGAATAAACCGTCCGCCCCTGCTCGACCGCCGCCGCCAGTGTATCAAACCGGTCATCGAGCAGAATGATATCGGCAGCCTGCCGCGTGACATCGGTGCCGTTTTTGCCCATTGCGACGCCGATATCCGCTTCCTTGACCGCCGGCGCATCATTCACGCCGTCGCCGGTCATCGCGGCGATATGTCCCTTTGCACGGCAGGCGCGGACGAGCCGCAGCTTATGCGCGGGCGTGACGCGGGCGAATACCGCACATTGTTCGAGCTTTTCGGCGAGCGCCTCGTCGCTGAGTGCATCCAGCTCTGCACCGGTCATCGCACGGTCGGCGTGGGGAATGCCCGCCTTTTTTGCAATCGCGGAGGCGGTCTTGATATGGTCGCCGGTCAGCATAATGACGCGGATCCCGGCGCGGGTGCAGTCGGCGATCGCGCGCTTTGCCTGTTCCCGCGGCGGATCGAGCATTCCGATCATGCCGAGGAAAACCATGTTCTCCGGCGCATCGGCGGTGCTGCATCCGGCTCGCTCCGCGAATGCCAGAACGCGCAGTGCATCGGCCGCCATTGCGTCCGCCGCGCAGACCAGCTCGGCGCGTTTCTGCGGTGTCAGCGGGAGATCTGCGCCTCCGGCACGGTAATGGGAACAATCGCGCAGGATCACGTCGATCGCGCCCTTGCGCAGCGCGAGAATGCTGTTTTCCGATTTGCAGAAAACGGTCATTGCGCGTGTCTCGCTCTCAAACGGGATCTCGGAAACCACGCGGTAACGCGAAAAAGCGTCAGCCGTTACGCGGCATTTTGCGGCGGCGATCAGCAGCGCGGCTTCGGTCGGATCGCCGCTGACACTCCATTCCTCCGCTGACGCATCGGCCTTGATTTCCGCATGATTGCAGAGGACTGCGCAGCGCAGCAGCGGCATCAGCGCATTGCAGGAATGCTGCGGGCAGGCAATGCCGTTCTGCATCAGACTGCCGCTTTTCTGCCAGCCCGTACCGGTCACGGTGTAGGCTGCATCGGGCGTTGTGATGCGCTGAACGGTCATTTTATTTTCGGTGATCGTGCCGGTTTTGTCGGTGCAGATGACCGATGCACAGCCGAGTGTTTCGACCGCGTGCAGACGGTTGACGAGCGCATTCCGCGCCAGCATCCGCCGGACGGCCAGCGCCAGCGCGATTGTGACCGCGGCGGGCAGTCCCTCCGGGATCGCAGCGATCGCAATGGTGATGCCGGTCATCAGCATATCGAAAACCGGTTCGCCGCGCAGAATCCCCGCCGCCGAGACCGCAATGCAGACGATCAGACAGATGACGGCGACAGTTTTTCCAAGCTCGCCGAGCCGCTTCTGGAGCGGTGTCTGACCGCCGTCAATGTCGGTCAGCATTTGCGAGATCTGTCCCATTTGCGTGGATTTTCCGATCAGGCAGACACGCGCTTCGGCGGTGCCGCGTGTGACCGATGTTCCGGCATACAGCATATCGCCGCGGCCTGCTGTGTGGTCGGGCGCGGGATCATTTTGCGTATGTGCGTGCTTTTCAACGGCCTCGGATTCGCCGGTGAGAATGGACTCCTCGGCATAGAGCTGCGCCGCCGTGAGGATCAGCGCATCTGCGGGAACGCAGTCGCCCGCCTCCAGCGAAATGATGTCATCCGGCACGAGCTGCTCTGCGGGGATTGTCATGAGCCGGCCGTCCCGCCGGACCTTTGCCGTCGGTGCGGTCATATTGCGCAGCGCGAGCAGGGTCTGTTCGGTTCTGTATTCCTGCACGAATCCCAGCACGGCATTCAGCACGACGATCACCGCGATCGTCACGGCATCCGCATATTCTCCGAGCAGCCATGAAATCACAGCAGCTGCGAGCAGGATCAGCACCATGATATCGGTGAACTGTGAGAAAAAGATCCTGACCGGATGCGCCCGTGCCTGTTCCGCAAGCGTATTGCTGCCGTATCGCTTCTGCCGGATCCGAACCTCATCTGATGTAAGTCCCTGCATATCTGCACACTCCTTTCCGTAAAAGCTATGCCGGAAAACACGCGGATATGCAGGTTTCCTGAACAGGGAGCGGGCTGCATTGCGCTTTATTCACAGAAAGTTTACATTTATTTCTGCATATGGGCTTGACAAATCGGGTTGAATAGTGTATTATATAACGGCAGAAGCAATTAAGCAATGCACAAACATCTAAAATAATAGACCGCACGGTCTGATGCATAAGGAGGTAAAATATGCGTCGCAAAATCAAGAAGAATCAAACCGAAGAAGCGCAGGAAATGCGCAGCACGGTCACGGAGGCCGTGATACCGGCTGCTGAGCCGGAAATGCAGATCACCACAGTCGAGGGCATGGAATGCAGCCCCTACGCCGACGAGATCAAATGGGCGATCACAGTCTCAAAGCAGTACGGCTTCCGGCTGGAATCCGCGATCGAATATGCACTCGGCATCTGCTGCACGAAATGCGACATCACAGCCATCAAGGAATACGTCCGGAAATGGTGGGATCTGATTACCCCGCCGGCAGCGGCAGTCGTTTCCTGAACAACAAGTGAATGCAGAAAGCTTCCCGACCGGAATGAATGGTCGGGAAGCTTTTTTGTATCAGATTTCAGAGCGTATAGCTGTAATACGAAATGGATGTGACGCTGCGGATTTTCACAGAATAGATATCGGTCAGTCCCCAGTATTCAAAATACAGCGCGCCGTAGCTTTCCATTGCATCGCCCTTTTGCAGCTGAAGTGCAAGATCCTTGTCCAGCTTTCCGCTCTGCGGGAGATACAGTGCAAGCTCATCGGCCATGCTGTATTCGGGATACGGCAGCTCAATGATGACCAGATTGGTCTCGCCGGATGCGATCTGCTCCCGCATCAGATCAATGCTGAACATAAACACATAATGGTTGACCAGATGAATATAGGAGAGGATGCAGAGGACGGTGCAGGCCATGACAGCGGATGCACGGGCTGCGGCTTCACGGTATGCCTCCGTGCCGGATCCGCCTGCTGCATAGATGAGCTCCAGCGCGAGCAGCAGCCAGAAGCAGAATCCGATGAAGAAGCAGCGCTCTGTGACCGGGCCGACAACGATGAACGGCAGTGCGCAGATCACCGTGCTGCAAATATAGACGGTCACGCGCAGCAGCCGCTGCCGGCCGGTCAGCACACGCGCGAGATAGATCACCGAGAGCATATACAAAAAGACAAAAGCCGTTTCCAGCGCACTGACCCGCTCGGAGCCGGTCAGCGATTTCAGCGGAACGCCCGCTGTCATCATGACGGAATAGACCGCATAAGCGACAGTGCAGCCGAGTGTGAGCCGGACATAGAGGATGCGCCCCTTTTTCCAGCCGCTGCGGTCGGCACGGACAAAGAGCATCAGCAGTGCGCCGGCGATGCACAGATGCAGCAGACAGAACTGCTTCGCGAACATCGGGATGATCATTTTATACAGATGATAATACATCTGCGTGATATCGAAGCTGATCTCGCGATAGGTGAGTGATTCTGTTTCATTCAGCACATCGCCGTATTCCGGACGCAGCAGCATGACACAGAGCCCCGCGGCGGCACCGGCTGCAAATGCGATCTGAAAGGCGCGGAGCCGCTGATCCTTCCGGCACGCAGCATAGAGCAGAACAAAAATGCCGAATACAACATGAAGGATCGAGATATGCTCCGCGAACAGTGCGCCCGCAAAGCCGAGCAGTCCGCAGAGCGGGATGAGCGCCCGCTGTTTCAGCTGTTCGCCCCGGAATGAACGGAAGCAGAGCCGCATATACAGCAGGGTGAAGATCACCGGAATGACATGGACGGCATAGCCGAACAGCCATGTCTCCGTTTCGCGGACGATCGCAGCGGGCATGGTCAGAAAAAGTCCGAACGCCAGCCATGAGACCGCCGGCCGCTTCTCCCTGAACTGCACGAACCGCGCCAGCAGCATGATGAGCAGAGACAGCGTCAGTGTATACAGCACGGCTTTGACCGCCGGATACCGGATCATGAGAAAGGCAAGATTGTTCGCGATATAGCGCCCGTTTGTGAAGGCGAACGCATACAGTCCCGCCTTGTCAAAGGCATAATACATATAGTAATCATCGCCGATGAGCGTTGTGGAAAAGCAGCAGACCGCTGCAAACAGAAAAACGGCGGCGGGAAAAAGAAGATCCCTTGCGCGCAGCTTTATTTTCTCCATTTCAGACATCCTTTCGAGAAAAGCATCTGTGTATATTATAGCAGAATTATGCCGGAAATGCAATAGGATGAAACGGCGCAGCAGCTCCGGATTGTCCGTACAGCACGCAGAATATGTCTTGACATTCCGCGTGTACTGTGTTATAATAAAAACAATTAGTATCTGTGCATATTCAACAAAAGGAGACTTAATCATGAAGACAATCGCAAAGCAGCTGCTCAGCTGTGCATCGGCACTCCTGCTCACAGCAGGTCTTGTTCCGGGAACACTCGCGTTTGCGGCTGATGAACCGGTAACGGATGCGCCCGCAGCACCGCCGGTGTCGGTCGAAGAAATCGTACCGGGAGACATCGACTGTGACGGCATTCTGGCTTACAGCGATATTGCGGAATGCAGAAACTGGCTTTCTCAGTTCGGAGGCTTCCTCTTTCGCAACATGGACGAGGTGCTGGCGAAGGACAAGCAGTATATTCGTGCTGATATGGACGGCGACGGTGCGATGAGTGCCGTTGATCTGTCGGTCATGAAGCAGAAGATGATAGAAGCATACGGTACGCAAAAGGCGAACTGGCCCGGCGGAAATTCCAGACCGCCGGAGGAAAACCCCGACGCCTGGATGCCGGTCGGCAAAGCATTTGAGCATCAGCTTCATACCTTCGGTGAACAGCGTGTGCTGATGATCGTGATCGACTTTCCGGATTATCCGCTTGAGGGCGGGCTGACCGCAGAGGAGATCCAGGCGCGGTGCTTCGGCCCGGAGGACAAGGAATCTCCCGCGTATCCCTATGAGAGCATCTCCGCATTCTATGACCGTGCTTCCGGCGGAAAGCTGAAGCTCTCCGGCGATGTCTTTACCTATACGGCGAAGGATAATCTTCTCGATTATTATCGTTTTAGCGGCTATGCCGCTGCCGGCAAAGATGTTCCTGAGGGTACACCGCTCAGAAGCAAGCAGGATTCAAGGCTGAACAAAGAGGCACTGGATGCGCTGAGTGCATCCGGAGAGCTCGATTTATCGCGCTATGATTCCGACGGGAACGGCTGTCTCGATGCAGTCATTTATGTTCTTCCCAATGCGATTCAGAAATTTCAATACGACCTGATGAGCATTGTTCAAGGCGAATATGACTGGTGGCCGGGCTATGAATCGTACTGGGAATGTAATCCGATCGTGTTTGACGGTGTCAATTACAAGCAGCGTCGTTATTATAAGATTCAGGGTGCGGCGGATGTCACCGATCAGGCGGGATTCAACATGATATGGACACATGAGCTTGGCCATGCGATGGGACTGGAGGACTTCTACAACACGGAAGCAGCCGAAGGTGAAGATCAGATTACGATGCACGGCGAAGCAGGCGGAGAGCTGATGATGGCCGGCGGTGACCTGTGTGCATTCAACAAAACGCGGCTCGGCTGGTGTACGCCGGAGAATATGCAGGTTTACACCGGCGGCACACAGAAATTCACAATCGGCTCGAACCAGACAACACGCGATTTTCTGGTGATCCCGAGAGATGTGCCGGCAGAAGCGAAGGATTTCGGCTTTGCGGGTGATTATTTCATCGTCGAGCTGAATACGCCGGAGGCGAACCGCGGCAATGCCGCTGATAAGGGCGGAATGCGGATCCTGCGTTTCAACTGGGCAAAATTTGCCGGACTCGTCAATGACGGAAACGGCTATTTCAGTGCCGGAGAGAAGGCAGATGCAGACACAGAGGGCTTTACATGGAAGGACGGCTCCGCAGCGGGCATTCAGATCTCGTTCGATCAGATCGCTGACGGAAAATGCACGCTGACGGTCTCGCCTGCCGGAGGGGATGCGGCGTAACGGACACGCAGACCGACAAATCTGAATCAACCAATATCTGACCGCCGTTCCGGTTTGGAGCGGCGGTCAGTTTGTTCCGGATACTGCCGGAGCATTGGCGCTTCAGAACGGTTAATCTTGACTAATTCGCTTTCTTGTGGTATACTGATACGCAAGCAATATGTTACCAAAATAAAGTATATTCATTCAACCGATACAGCTGTTTTCGCACGAAAGGATGTTACAAAATGTCTGCGATTATCGAAATCAAAAATGTGACAAAAGAATTCAAGGTGCTGAACCGGCGGGAGGGTCTGAAGGGCAGTCTCAGAGACCTGTTCTCCCGCGATTACAAAACCGTCCGCGCCGTGGACAATATCAGCATGACGATCGAACAGGGCGAGATCGTCGGCTATCTCGGCCCGAACGGAGCCGGCAAATCCACGACGATCAAAATGATGACCGGCGTTCTGGAGCCGACCTCCGGCGAGATCCTCATCGGCGGCGTCGTACCCTATCAGAACCGCACGAAAAATGCGCAGGAGATCGGCGTCGTATTCGGTCAGCGCTCGCAGCTCTGGTGGGCGCTCCCGCTGATCGAATCCTTCCGCATTCTCAAGGACATCTATCAGATCACCGATGCGGACTATGAGGGGATGCTGAAGCTCTACCGCTCGCTCGTCGATATCGAGCCGCTGCTGCATAAACCTGTCCGGCAGATGTCGCTCGGACAGCGGACGCTCAGCGATATTCTTGCGGCATTCCTGCACAATCCGAAGATCGTCTTTCTCGATGAACCGACGATCGGTCTGGATGTTTCCATGAAAGCAAAGATCCGCACGCTGATCCATGCGCTGAACCGGGAAAAGCATACGACTGTCATCCTGACTACGCATGACATGGGCGACGTGGACGCGCTCTGTCAGCGCATCGTCATCATCGACAAGGGCAAGATGCTCTATGACAATGACATTGAGCATCTCAAGGGCTTTTTCGGCGCGTACCGCACGCTCAAGATCCGTGTGGACGGCGATCTCAAAGCGCAGGCGGAGGAGATCGGGAAAGCGCTGCCGGACTGCGCAGTCTCCGCGGATGAGGACTGGATCTCGGTGCTTGTGAACGAGGAGAAGCAGAAGGTCATGGATGTGCTGGCGCAGCTCCAGAAAACGCACCGCATCCGCGATATGCAGCTGGAGGAGATCTCGACCGAGGAGGTCATCAAAAAGATTTACGAGGAGGGTGTGCAGTGAATCTCAAAAAATATCTGACGCTCACCCGCGCCGGCATGATCGAAGCGCTGCAGTTCCGTCTGTCATTTGTGATCATCGCGGTCGGCAATGTGCTGTATCTGATCGTTGTCTATTTCCTCTGGAAGTCGATCTACGCCTCTGCCGGAACGGATATCGTCAACGGCATGACCTTTTCCGATACGCTGATTTATCTGGTGCTGGCGACGGCGCTGTTCAATTTTATGGAGATGTATACGGTCTGGGAGATCGGGCGGAATATCCAGTCCGGCAAGATCGTGCTGGATCTGCTGAAACCGATCGAATACCGGAAATATCTGTTCTGGTCATATTCCGGCTCCTTTGTGATGCAGTTTTTCCTGACCTTCCTGCCGACATTTCTCATTGTCGCGGCAGTGACGCACGGCACGATTCCGCTCGGCATCAATCTGCTGTATTTCATCGTGTCGGTGATTCTGGCGGTCTCGATCAATTACAGCATCGACTATATCGTCGGCACGATCTGTCTCTATACGGAGTCGATCTGGGGCATCAATATCATGAAGCAGGTGATCGTTCTGCTGCTCTCCGGCGCGACCGTTCCGATCGCATTCTTTCCGGAGGGGCTGAAGCAGTTTGTGCTGCATCTGCCGTTCCAGTCGATCTACAATGCCCCGCTGACGATTCTGCTCGCGAAGGATCCTGCGCCGGAATCCGTCCTGCGGACACTCGGCACACAGCTTTTCTGGAGCCTTGTGATGATGATCATCAGCAAGCTGTTCTGGAAGGTCTCGCTCCGCAGGATTACGGTGAACGGAGGCTGAGCAATGAAAAAGAAAAATCTGCGGTTTTATATCCGCATCTATTTTAAGATTTTAGCGCAGGATCTCAAAAGCAAAATGAGCTACCGTGCGGATTTCATCATCTCGACGATCGGCATGATCCTGACGAATGTTTCGGGCTTTATCGGCTTCTGGATCCTGTTCCGGAATTTCCCCTCGATCAACGGCTGGAGCTATCACGAAATGCTGTTCCTCTACGGCTTTTCGCTGGTCGCGCTGACGCCGGTGCAGTGCTTCTTCGACAACAACTGGAATCTGCGCGGCAATGTCTATTCCGGCGACTTCATCAAATACTGCTTCCGCCCGATCAATCTGTTTTTCTATTATCAGTCCGAGGTATTCGACATCAAGGGACTCGGACAGCTCGCATTCGGGCTCGGTACGCTGATTTATGCATGGATCAAGCTGGGACTCGCGGTCACGCCGCTGATGCTGCTGAAAACGCTGGTCTTTCTGCTGACGGCATCGCTGATCATGATCGCCATGCAGAACGCGGCGGCGGCGGCCTGCTTCTGGATCGAGAATTCGTTCTATGTGCTGGATCTCGCCATGAGATTCAAGGAATACGCGAAATATCCGGTCACGATTTTCAGTCCGGTGTTCCGGTTCATTTTCACATTCATTTTCCCGATTGCATTCATCGCGTATTATCCGAGCCTTGTGATCCTGCGGCCGGACGAGGTTCCGGTGCTGTCATGGCTCTCGCCGGTCATCGGCATTGTATTTTTCTATGTGAGCTATAAGATCTGGATGCGCGGTGCGACGCGGTACAGCGGCACCGGATCGTGAAAGGAGTTTGTATGAGACTGGACGGCTTCGGGCTTTTTGTGGAGGATATGGGGAAGATGATCCGCTTTTACCGGGATGTTCTCGGATTTGAGATCAAAGAAGCGGAGGATACCTCCAATGTTTACCTTGTGAAGGACGGCACGCTGTTCCTGCTTTACGGCCGGCGGGATTTTGAGAAGATGACGCGCCGGAAATATGCGTATGTCAAGGGGCTGAACGGGCATTCGGAGATCGCGCTCTATGTCGATACATTTGACGAGGTCGATGCGGCATTCCGGGATGCAGTCGGAAAGGGCGCGGAGCCGGTTCTGGAGCCGGAGACCGAGCCGTGGGGACAGCGCACCTGTTACATCGCCGATCCGGAGGGCAATCTCATTGAGATCGGCTCATTCAACAGGCCGTTCGACAGATAAAATCAAGGCAGGGAGTGTGATGCTCCCTGCCTTCTGCGTTTATTTATGCTTTTTCTTTTTGGTCTGCGGCCGCTTTGCCGGAGCAGCTTTGAACGGTTCGGCCGTCTCAAACGGCTCCTCCGGTGATTCCTTGCCGGTATGCAGGATCAGATTCGTGAGAATGCCGAGGATCAGAGCCGATGCGACCTCCGTGATCGTGACGGGGCCGAAGTTCAGGCTCAGCCCGCCGATGCCCGCGATCAGAATGACAGATGCCACAAAGAGATTGCGGTTCTGATCGAGATCGACCTGCTTCAGCATTTTCAGGCCGGAGACCGCGATAAAGCCATAGAGTGCGATGCAGACGCCGCCCATGACGCAGGACGGGATCGAATCAACAAATGCGACCAGCGGCGTGATGAATGACAGCAGGATACAGCCGATCGCCGCCGCGAAGATCGTCACGGTGCTGGCGTTGCCGGTGATCGCGACGCAGGCGATCGACTCGCCGTAGGTCGTGTTCGGACATCCGCCGAAGAATGCGCCGAGCATCGAGCCGATGCCGTCGCCGAGCAGTGTGCGTGTGAGTCCCGGATTTACCAGCAGATCCCTGCCGATGATCGTGGAGAGGTTCTTGTGATCGGCGATATGCTCCGAAAATACGACGAATGCGACCGGAACATATGCCGCGAGGATCTCCAGAAAATAGGTGCCGTTCATCTGACCGATGCCCTTGAAAGCCTCCGGAAAAATCAGATCCGGCACGCGCAGGAAAGAGCGCAGCGTGACAGTTCCGTCCGGCATGAGATACTGTCTGAATACGCTGAAATCAATGATCTGTATGGACGGGATATTTGCAGAAATGCCGATCGCCGTGAGGATCGCGGCACAGCCGTAGCCGACCAGAATGCCGATGATAAACGGGATCAGCCGGAGCGTTTTTTTGCCGAATACCGAGCAGGCCATGACCACAAACAGTGTGATCAGGCCGCAGAGCATTGCGGCAAAGGGCGAGGCCGCCGGCGTGTCCGCATTCAGCATCACATCGCCCCTTTGCAGATCGCCGATCGCATTTTTTGCAAGTGACAGGCCGATGATTGCAACAGTCGGGCCGATGACGACCGGCGGCATCAGACGGTTGAGCCAGCCGACACCGACACTTTTGACGATCAGTGCCAGCAGCACATAGACCATTCCCGCGAGTGCCGCGCCGACGATCAGTCCGAGCATTCCGAGCTGCATCGAAACGCCGCCCGCAAAGGCCGCGCTCATCGAGCCGAGAAATGCAAAGGAGGAGCCGAGAAATACCGGACTTTTGAATTTCGTGAACAGCAGATAGGTGATCGTGCCGACGCCTGCGCCGAACATCGCGGCGGCCGGTGTCATGCCGTTGCCGATGATCATGGGAACTGCGATGGTCGCCGCGAGGATCGCCAGCATTTGCTGCAATGCAAAGACCAGCAGATGACCGGCCTGCGGTTTGTCAGAGATGCCGTAGGTGAGTTTCATAGAGCCCTCCCCGATATGATTTTGTCAGTCAGGTGCATGATACTTCGGAACCGGATCCGATCAGGCGCAGCGCACCGGTCGGACACGCCGCTGCACATTTGCCGCATTCCGCGCAGATGCGGATCGTCTCCGGCGAACGGAATTCCGGCTTGACGGCTGTCGGGAATCCGCGCCCGACCAGACCGAGAATGCCCTGCTTCGCGACCTCATCGCAGACGCGCACACAGAGTCCGCAGAGGATGCATTTGCCGTTGTCGCGCTCAATGACTTCGAGCCGCTGTTCCTTTTCATGCTGATTGCGCACGCCGTCGAAGCGCTCCGGATGGATCTCCTGCTGCTGTGCATAGCGGATCAGCTTGCAGTCGTGATAATCGTGGCAGCCGCATTCCAGACAGCGCTTTGCTTCCGCGATCGCGGTTTCATCGGAGAATCCGAGATTGACCGGTGCAAAATCCGTCCGCCGTTCCGCCGCCGGTCTGACCGGCATCTGACAGCGCGGCTGCTTCTCACGGTCAGCGAGATCCGCCGCCGTGACATTTTTCTTCGAGTAGAACGGCGCACGGTATGGCTTCCGCTCGCCGCGCAGTGCCGAATCGACCACGGCGGCACATTTTCCGCCCTCGCCGATCGCTTCGATCGCGATAGACGCGCCGCGGTTCGTCGCATCGCCGACCGCATACACATTTTCAAGATTCGTCAGGAATGTCGCGCTGTCCGCCTCGATCGTTCCCTTTTTTGTCAGCGTGATGCCGTCAAGCCCGGCGGGATCGAGCCGCTGACCGATCGCCATGATGACAAGATCGACATCGAGCGTTTCAAATTTGCCCTCGACCGGAACCGGCGACCGTCTGCCGGAGGCGTCCGGCTCACCCAGCTCCATGACCTGCAAACGGATCTGCTTCACTTTGCCGTTTTCGCCGATGATCTCTGCGGGATTTGTCAGGAATTTATAGGTCACGCCCTCCTCGATCGACTCCTCGATCTCGACCGCATCTGCGGGCATTTCGCTGCGCGTTCTGCGGTAAATGACATAGACCGTCTCCGCGCCGCAGCGGACAGCCGTCCGGCAGGCATCCATTGCAGTATTGCCGCCGCCGCAGACCGCGACGCGCTTGCCCTTGAGATCAGGGACTGCGCCCTCGCCGGAGCTGATATCATGCAGGAAGCCGATGCCGCCGCCGACGCCCTCCAGCTCCTCGCCGGGGACGCGCATCGCCATGCTGCTCCATGCGCCGACCGCGAGGATCACAGCGTCATACTCTTTGCGGAGCTGACCGAGCGTGATATCTCTGCCGAGCCGCATATTGTTCCGCAGTTCAATGCCGAGCGCTGCGATCTCCGCGATCTCGCGGTCGAGCAGATCCTTCGGCAGACGGTAGGCGGGGATGCCGTAGCGCAGCATACCGCCCATTTTCTCTGCGGCATCGAAGACCGTGACCTGATGTCCGCGGCGGCGCAGATCGAATGCCGCCGTCAGTCCGGCGGGGCCGCCGCCGATGACTGCAATGCGCTTTCCGGTCTCCGGTGCGCAGGCGGGGCGGTAGGTATCCGCTTCGAGATCGCGGTCAGCGGCGTGTGCTTTGAGAAATGCGATCGAGATCGGCGATTCGACCAGTCCTCTGCGGCAGTTCTGCTCGCAGGGATGCGGACATACTCTGCCGATCGAAGCGGGGAGCGGGATCTTTTCCTTGATGATCTGCACGGCGCCGTGAAAATCGCCCTCTGCGATCTTTTTGACATATCCCTGACAGTCGGTGCCGGCGGGACAGTTGAGCTGACACGGGCCGCGGCAGTCGCCGGTATGGTCACTCATCAGCAGCTCCAGCGCGATCTTGCGCGACTGGTTCACGCGTTCGGTATCGAAGCGGACGACATAGCCCTCCATTGCTTTTGCGGAGCAGGCGCGGAGCAGCTTCGGGAGCGCTCTGCCTCTGCCGTCGTCGAGCACCTCGACTGCGCAGAGTCCGCACGCGCCGTAGACGCGCACACTCTCGTCATTGCAGAGGTTCGGGATCTCGATGCCGTTCAGCTTTGCAGCCTGAAGGATCGAAGTACCCTCCCCGCAGACGCAGGGTACGCCGTTTATGGTGAAATGTATTTGATTCATGGTTCTCCTAAAACCTCACATATCCTTACAAAATGCCATTATCCTTACAATTATCAGATGATCTTTCGGATCGGATATCATGCATTGCATCATCTGACCGTCTCCACCCGGTCAGGTGACGCTGACTGCGCCGAATTTGCAGACGCTCATGCACTGGCCGCATTTGATGCAGACCCGCGCATTGATTTCATGCGGCTCTTTGACTGCGCCGGAGATCGCCGTGACGGGACATTTCCGCGCACAGGCCGTGCAGCCCTTGCATTTCTGCGGGTCGATCATGTATTGCAGCAGCTCCGTGCAGGTATGCGCGGGACAGCGATGCTCACGGATATGCGCCTCGAATTCGTCACGGAAATAGCGCAGCGTGGACAGCACCGGATTCGGCGCCGTCTGGCCGAGACCGCAGAGCGCGCCGTCGCGGACAGCATTGCACAGCTCCTCCAGCAGCTCGATATCGCCCTCTTTGCCTTTGCCCTCGACAATGCGCGTGAGGATCTCCTGCAAGCGCTTTGTACCGATGCGGCAGTGGACGCATTTTCCGCAGGATTCCTTCGCGGTGAAATCGAGGAAGAATTTCGCCATATTGACCATACAGGTCGAATCGTCCATGACGACCATGCCGCCGCTGCCCATGATCGCGCCGGTCGCGGCGAGCTTTTTGTAGTCGATCACGGTATCGAGCAGCGATTCCGGAATACATCCGCCGGAGGGGCCGCCCATCTGCACGGCCTTGAATGTCCCGCCGTCGCGGATGCCGCCGCCGATATCGAAAATGACCTGCCGGAGCGTCATGCCCATCGGGATCTCGACAAGGCCGCCGCGCCGGATCTTGCCGGTCAGCGCAAAGACCTTCGTGCCCTTGGAATCCTCCGTGCCCATTGCGGCAAAGGCTTCGCCGCCGTTCGTGATGATCCATGCGACATTCGCATAGGTCTCGACATTGTTGATATTGGAGGGCTTCTGCCAGTAGCCGGACTGCGCCGGGAACGGCGGCTTCAGACGCGGCATTCCGCGCTGTCCCTCCAGCGATTCGATCAGTGCGGTCTCCTCGCCGCAGACGAATGCGCCCGCGCCCGCCTTGATGCGGAATTCGCAGGAGAAATCCGATCCGAGGATGTTTTTGCCGATGTAGCCGGCTTCGCGGGCCTGCGCGATCGCCAGCTCCAGACGCTTGATCGCCAGCGGATACTCCGCACGGACATAGACGATCGCCTCCTGCGCACCGATCGCGTATGCGCCGATCAGCATTCCCTCGATCAGCGTATGCGGATCGGATTCGATCACGGCTCTGTCCATGAATGCGCCGGGGTCGCCCTCGTCCGCATTGCAGATCAGATATTTCTCATCGCCGGGCGACTGCCTTGCGGCGTTCCATTTGAACCATGTCGGGAAGCCCGCGCCGCCGCGTCCGGCAAGGCCGGAAACCTTGATGCATTCGATGACCGCTTCGGGCGTCATGCCGTTTTCCCGCGAGAGAATGCGCGTAATGGCGGAATATCCGCCTGCCGCCATTGCGCTTTCGATGGACTCCGGATCAATGATGCCGCAGTTGCGGAGCGCGATGCGGGTCTGCTTGGTGAGGAAGCTGCTGTCATCATCGGAGATGCGCAGCGGTGCGAGTGCGGCATGATCGCCGGACTGCACGGCTTCCGCGATGATTTTTGTATGCTGCGGCTCAACATGAACGAGCCGTTCGGTCAGTCTGCCGTTTTCGTAGACATCGACGATCGGCTCCAGCCAGCACATACCGATGCAGCCGACCGTGCCGAGTGAGATATCGGAACCGGAAAGCGCCTGCTCCAGACCGTCATAGACCTTCTGTGCGCCGGCCGCGATGCCGCAGCTTCCCTTTCCGACTGCGATCCGGATGCTCATTGCGCCGCCTCCTTCTTCCGGATATCCTTGAGAATCTCAAGCACCTTTGCAGGCGTCAGTGAGCCGTAGGTATCCTCGTTGATCATCATGACGGGCGAGAGCGAGCAGCATCCCAGACAGGCTGCAATGCTGAACGAAAACAGCCCGTCCGCAGTTGTGCCGCCGTTTTCGACCTGCAAATATTCCTGCACGGCTGCTGCGATGCGCGCACTGCCGTTGACATGACAGGCGGTGCCGTCGCAGAGTGTGATGAGGTATTTGCCGATCGGCTGAAAGCGGAATTGTGTATAGAATGTCGCAGTACCGAGCACACGCGCCGGTGTGCTGCCGGTCTGCTCAGCGATGTGATACAGCACATCGGTCGGCAGATAGCCGTAAATTTCCTGTGCCTGCTGCAAAATTGTGATAAGGCTGCCCTTGACGGACGCATATTTCTGCAGGACAGGCTGGAGCAGCGAGAGGTCGCTCTGCTGCTGCTGACACGGACATTTCATCCTGAACGCTCCTTCCTCCGCAGTACGGGTGCGGACGGTCTGGTCATACAGGCTGCACCGGTGACCGGCAAAATGCAGCGCTATATTGTCTATTATAACACGTTTTTTGTAAAATTGCAACGCTTTTCGTGCGAATTGTATGTTTACAGCCCGACAACTCCGGCAGAGCAGGCAGGATTCCGGCGGATTTTCCGCATTTCTTAATTTTTCCGCAAAAAATTCAAAAAAGGTATTCCATTTTTGCGGAATATCTGTTATAATAATAGTAATCGTGTCCGGTCGGACAACGGATAAAAAAAGCAGGAGATGGAACTATGCGGAAACGAATCATATCATTCCTTTGTGCTGCGGCCACGGGCGCTGCGACCCTGATCGGTCAGCTGATCCCGATGAAGGCCGAGGCACTGTTATTTACGCCGAGTACCACGATCCAGAGTGAAGCCGCCGTGCTGATGAATCTCGATGTCGGGCAGATCGTCTATGAAAAGAGTGCCGATCTGAAGGAAATGCCCGGTCAGCTCGTGCAGATCATGACGGCCGTGATCGTGCTGGAAAACTGCCCCGATCTGACGGCGGTCAATATCACGGCGGGCGAGGAGATGTACGAGATCTTCAAAAAGGATGAGTATCCCGAGGATCTCCGCTATGCCAATATCGAGGCGGGCGATACGCTGACAGCCGAGGAGCTGATGTATGCGATGATGCTGACATCCTCCGTTGAAGCGGCCTATATGCTCGCGGAGCATTTCGGCGGCACGCAGGATCACTTCGCCGATCTGATGAACGAAAAGGCGGCCGAGCTGGAAATGACGAATACGCGCTACCTCAACGGCACCGGCCTTTACAGTGCGCGGCAGCTCACGTCGGCGCGTGATACGGCAAAGCTGCTTGCCTATGCGATGACCGTTCCACGCTTTGAGAATATCGCCTGCGCAAACGGCTTCACCGCGACCAGCACACCCTCGACGGAACGGGCAGAGGACGCATGGACATGGAAGCACTCGAATCTCTTGGTCGATGAAAACGATGAGTACTACTGCAACGGCGTCCGCGGCATCAAGACCGGCAATTCGCAGGAGGGCGGCAGATGCCTTGCCTGCAAGGGCTCGCGTGACGGCAACAATTATCTTGTTGTCACGATGAATGCGCCGATGGAGGATCCGGAGGGCAACAGTCACTTCTATCATCTTGATGATGCGCGGAACATTCTCGAATGGGCATTCGTGCATCTGTCCTTCACCGATATCCTCAATGAGAATACGCAGCTCGGCGAGGTGCGTGTGCGGAATGCGGATGAGGTAGACTATGTGCTGGTGCGGCCGACCTCCGGTTATTCCTGCATCTGGTGTGATACCATTGATATCAACAGTGTACAGCAGATCAGCGACTGGAAGGATGAGGTCGAAGCGCCGGTCAGGGAGGGCGACAAGCTCGGCAAGGTTCTGCTGAAGTATTCCGGTGAGACGCTGGCCGAGATCGACGTGGTCGCGTCCTCGGATGTCGGGCGGTCGTTCTGGAAATACAATCTCAGCGAGATCCCCGGATTCTTCCGTTCCAAGTATCTCAAGGCAACATGGATTCTGGGCATTGTGCTTTCGGTTCTGTATATCGGTGCGTGTGTGTTCTTCACGATCCGGTATCATGAGGACAGAAAGCGCCGCGCAGCCGCCCGCGCCGGTCATCTGAACAGTCAGAAGAAATAAAGCAATCAAAAAAGCAGCAGGTCTGAACGCCTGCTGCTTTTCTTTTTACTGCGCTGTTTCATTCGGATCCGCGATCAGTCTGCGCATCTGCGGAACCTTGAACAGGATCACCGCCGCAATGACCGTCAGGATGATCTCCGGCACCATATATGCCGCATTATAGACGAGGCTGTATATGTATTTATTGTTTGCGACAAAATCCAGATCATCCCAGATCTTGCCGGTCGATGCAAATACAAATGCGCCGCTGATGAAGTGTGAAAGGAATCGCAGCATCAGCGCGAAGACAATGCCGATGATCCAGCCGGCGAGCCCTTTCTTTCGCGCAATGCCCGCCAGTCCCAGCACGGTATACGCAATGAGATAATCGAACAGGATGCAGGCGGTCAGCATACCGGCAGTCAGTCCCCAGCCGAACAGACCGTCCTTGGCAGCGCCCTCCGCAAACTGGAAAGCAGCGAACAGGAACGATACGCCGAGTCCCTTGCCGATGCCGTATTTGATGCTGAAAATGCAGATCGGCAGCATGGAAACCAGCGTGATCGAGCCGCCGAACGGAAGCAGCTTCCGGAACGGCGTGATCAGGCTCAGCACGATCGCCAGTGCAAGCATCAGTGCGCCCTCAACGAGCATTTTGGTATTCTGTTTTTTCATGATTTTTCTTTCCTTTCCACAGTGTTGTAATGAAATTATATTGATCATGCAAGCTGCCGGAGCAGGATGCGGAGATCCGTTTCGTCAAGAATGCCGTCTGCATTGCAGTCAACCAGTGCGATCGCCGCATCCGAGAGCTGCATTCCGGGGCATTCATAGATAAAGCGCGCGATCGTCAGGATGTCATCCGTATTCAGTATGCCGTCGCCGGTCACATCGCCGGTGCAGTCCGACTGCGGATTAAGCGCGGCAAAGCAGATGCCGTTATCGGCACAGAACCGCTGCACCGCGCCGCCTGCTTCACCGAATACGGTATGCGTTCCGGCGAGCGCATCGCAGAGCAATGTGCTGATGCCGCCGAATGCATATTCTGTGCCGTCTGCGGCGTCCGTGAAGAATTCCGGAATGACAATGCCGGTCGCTTCAGCATCAAGCGCTGTCACAACGGCTTCCGTTCCGCGCAGCTCACAGAGAAGCCCGTCTGCGCTGAATTGTTTCTGTTCGAGGAGTGCATCGTTTTGTACGCCGATCTGATAATACTCGAATTCATCAACGGGCGAATAGATATTTGTGATGCAGAGAATGCGGAGCGTCTCGCCCGCTTGCAGCGTGACCTGTTCTGCTGCATCGGTGCGGGAGCCGTCCGGCAGAAAGACAAAGGCTGTCATCGCGTCATTCAGATCGGGGAGAATGAGCGAATAACGCCCGTCCGCCGGTGCAGTGAATGTGAAGATGCGCTGCGAACCGCTTCTGCCGCGGACGATATGTCGCAGCGCACCGCATTGCAGTTCCGTTTCGGAATCAGCGGTCTCCGCTTCGATCAGCGGATCATGGATGCTCTCCGGACTGACTTTATATGCCCAGACCAGCTCGCCGGTGTATGCGCCGAGCCCCGTGAACCGGAGTAAGCCGGTGCCTGCGGTATCGCCCGCGAGGTCTGAGCAGAACTGATAATCCACGCCCTCCTTGAGCAGTGTTTCACCGTCATAAAGCGCATATTCCGGCGGCAGACCGTCCCGCATTTCACCGACCTGCACCTCACATTTTCCGAGCAGCCGGTAGGCATCCAGTATCGTGAGATCGGTCGTGCCGGTCAGGGTATTGCTGTAAAACCGGACGCAGATCTGATATGTCTCTCCGCGGTTCACTTTGATCTCCGCCGACTGATAACCAGCGCCGCACAGCTCGCAGACCGGGCGGCCTTTGCTGTCAAAGACCGTGACGATGCTGTTTTTGCAGTCGGATTTGCTGATGAAGCAGCGGTTTGTCTGCGGTGTAAAGTCCATGCAGACGGCGGCGTCCGGATCGGATATCTCAATGGAATGCGTACCGGAGCGTAGCGTGCCGCTGCTCTGTGCGGGGAGAATGAAAAATTCAGCGTATGTGCTGCCGCTGTAACGGCCGATGCCCTCAATTTCCAGCGTATACCGGCCGCATTCGGTCATGCCGAAATCGTCCCACACAATATAGTCGATGCCCTCATGGAGCAGCCGCCCGCTGTCAGTCACAGTCAGCGGCGGAGCGGCGGGTTCACCGGTATACTGCACATTGCCGACCGTGACATCGGCATCCGTGATCGGGACGGCTGTGCGGGCAAGCGTCAGGACGCGGCTTCGCAGCGGGTCGGATATCGGCGGCTCCGCGATGCGCAGCACATACGAACCCGCCTGCGCCTTGAACGGCTCCGCATCGGAGATGCGGGTGCTGCGAAGCGGATCGCTGAGATCGGTGAGCCAGCCGGAGACCGCATCGCCGTCAGCCGCACGGAGCGTGAGCTCCCATTCATCATAAATGTGGAGGAAATACTGATTTTTGTTATGTGCAAACGGCGTATCCGCCGCGATCTCCGCATCATCCGGCGCACCGGTCTCGGTGACACGGCTGCTTTCCAGCACGGTTTTCAGCATGACAGGCACATTGCCCGTATAATCGCCGGTGCCGCTGACCAGCAGGCAGACATCCTCCGGCTTTGCACCGGGGATCGTTTGCGTGATGTAGTCAGTGCCGTCGGTCAGCAGGGTGCCGTCCGCCGCAGTGACTGTGACCGGCGGGAGCGAGCTGTCCGTCAGCTCGGTCGTTTCCGTCCGGACGGTCAGGTCGCTGAGCAGCTGCTTCCGGTCGAGGATGATAAAGCCGTAGCTGAGATAATCCGTGCCGGCCGGACGGCGGCTGCTGAGCTGAATGCGGTATTCCGTTCCGGCAGTCAGCTGCATTTCCAGTCCGGCAAAGGAATTGCCTGCGAAGCTGTCATTTGTGCCGAGAATGCTGCCGTTTTCATCGAGCACGCAAAGCTGCGTGTCCGCAGATTTGTCAGCATCCTTGTTATAAAAATTTGTCAGGACTGCGCTCTCATAAAAAGCGGGAGATGCAAAGGTGCGGAGCGCATAGCTGCCGCTGTGCGCGGGCGTAAAGAGACAGGTGGTGACGCTTTTCTCATCCGGCAGCGCGGTGACGGTATAGGGGGTATCCGCCTCGGCGCGGAACGCGACCGGCAGGAGTGCGTTCAGGCAGCCGGTGTAATATCCGGTGCCCGCCGCACAGATCTCCGCTGCCGGATCACCGTCACGGTAAACCGTACTGACAGTGAAATCCGTTCCGGATTCCGCCGCTGTGCCGTCGGGAAGTGTGATGCGGCAGGGGATATCCTGTTCATCATTGTCTATCATATAGAATTCGGTTTCCGGTATCAGTGTGCCCTCCGAGATCGAGCGCGCACTGCGAACGAGCAGCTCCGCTTCGCCTGCGCTTTTGCTCACGGTGATGCAGAGCGATTCGCCCGCATTCAGCCGGTATTCTGCGGCATACGGATATTCCGGCGGCGACTGCGGGAGCTCCGCGCCGTTGACACTTGCGTAATATTGCGTTTCCGCAGGTGCGGAGATGCAGACGCTGTACCAGCCGTCAGCGGGTGCACGGAACAGATATGCGCTGTCCGCTGTATCCGCGGGGATCGTTTCAGAGCGGTCGGCGGTCAGCGGAATGCTGATCGGATGCGTGCGCAGCAGGAAATCCGGCGCATCGCCGCGGCTTAACGCGACAGCGGCCATTTCGCCCGGCGCGTCATTGCTGAGATAATAGACATCGTAGTCTGTGCCGGCGGTCAGTGTGCGGGTACCGTCATAGAGCGAAAGCGCCGGCGTGACCGGTTTGCCCGCCCAGACAAAGAGTTCATCCTCGCTTCCGGTATCATCCGCATAAAGGAATGAGCAGAGCACATCGGCGAAGGGCGATGCGGAATGCGCCGCGGGCTGGATGCGGAGCGTATAGCGTTCGGAGGCCGCGATGCCGCCGAGTGCGATATGATATGTCTGTTCTGCCGAAAGTGAAATGCGACAGAGATTTCCGTCGGTGTATGTCAGCGGCAGTTCACGGCCGTTTTCATCAAAAATGTGCAGCGCAGGCAGCGTCCAGAAATCCGGATCGTATATGCCGGAGCTGAGCGCCTCCCGCAGCAGCGGCGCACGGATCCCGCAGAGGATCTCGTATTCCGCAGATTCGGGCGGGCTGAACGCATAGCTGACCGTGTGCGCATCGCAGATCACAGTCTGCATTTCGCCGGAGACGATACTGCCGGAGACCGGATAGCAGGGAACGGTATCATGCATGATATCCGCATCGAAATAGCTGCCGGTCAGGATGAAATACAGATCCATGCGGTCGGGCGCGGACATTCTGCTGTAAACCGAATAATCCGCACCGGGGACAAGATGCAGCGTATTGCCGTCATCATCAACAGCTGTCAGCGTAACGGTACGGACGGCGGGCGCATTGCCCGCAGTGTAATTCGGATCGAATGTCACCGCCCCGAACGGATCATATGCAAACTCCGAAATATCCTCGCAGCTGCGCGGTGCGGTGCGGGAAATGCGCAGAACCGAGACAGCCGTTTCATCGGCCTTGCTGCGGGGCAGGCTCTGGATGATGCGGTAGGATGCCCCCGCCTCCAGCGTGACAGGCGTGATCGCGGCGCTTGCGAGATTGAGAATGCTGCCGGATGTTATGCTGCCGTCGCTGCTGACGATCTGCGGCGGTGTGTCAGCTGAAATCTGCGAGACCGTGACATAATAGCTGCCGCTGTAGGACGGCGTATATTCCAGCACGGCGCGCAGCGTATCCTGATCGGCATCCGCATTCGCTGCGGCCTCTGCCCAGTCGATGACCGCGCATTCGCCGTCCGCGCAGAGTGAGAGCATTGCAGCGGGCGAGAGCGTGAGCGTGAGATCGGTCTCGGAAACGCGCCTGTCTCCCTGAAAGAGCGCGGCGCGATAGCAGAATGTTCCTGCGCGGCTCGTGTCGGGCTGATACGCATTTTCATCCGCATCAGCGATCTCGGTTTCCTTTCCGTCGGCGACCGCGAACCATTTTACTGTCACCGGCTCCGTGCTGACCGTATGCACACGCAGCGTGACCGCATCAAACTGATTTGCGGACACCGCAGCGTCTTCTGCCGGATAGACCGCGGGCAGCGTGAGATAGGTCAGGCCGTTTGCTTCGGCAAAATCGCGCAGCGGCGAGACTGCGGGGCCGCCTGTCACCGGAACGACCGGCATTTCGTCCTCATCAAAATCGAACATGATCGGCTGCTCGCCTAGCGACCGGAGTGCATCGCCCGCAAAGATGCCGCCCGTACAGCCGATCAGTGCGGAATCCGCGATCTCCTCGGCGCCGGTCAGCAGGATCGGCCCGTTCAGCCCGACGAACAGTTCTGACGTGATCTTTTTCAGCTGCGGGAATGCGTAATACGGCGCGGATGTGTGATCGAAAGCGCCGGTGCCGCAGTCCGTCAGGCTGTCAAATACAGCAGGAACACCGAACATCACGCCGTCAAACGCATGACTGCCGAGCCGGGTGATGCGGGAAAGATCCATGTCAAGCGTGAGCGCGGGCTTATCAGGGCTCGCCAGTGCCGCCGTGCCGATCCCGGTCAGGCCGTGTGCGGAGAGCATTTCCAGCGGCGTGTCATACAGCACACGCGCCGGCAGGACATCCAGCGAATCCGGAAGCGTCAGCGACGAGATCGAAGAATGCGCAAAGGCCGATTCGCCGAGTGACCGCAGCGCGGGCAGAGACACCTCGCTGATGCCCTTGCAGTTCTCGAATGCATGGCTGCCGATCTCCGTGACCGTTTCCCATGCAAGCGGCAATTCGCCGAGCCGGTTACACTGTGCAAATGCATAATCGGGGATGCAGGGCAGGCCGGAAAGATCGGAGCAGCTCAGTGTCCGCAGCGCACTGCACCGTAGAAAAGCCAGTGCGCCGAGTGTATCGAGTGCGCCGAGGTTTGCGGTTTCGAGTGCGGAATCCATGAACGCCTGACTGCCGGCCGCAGTCACGCCGTTTGCGGTGATCGTTTTGAGATCGGATGCGTAAAATGCCCGGTCGCCGATGCGCGTGACGGAATCCGGCAGGGTGATCTCCGTGATATGGGAATGCGCAAAGGCATCGTCGCCGACCGCGGTCAGCGAACCGTCCGCGAATGCCGCAGAGAGATCAAGCTTGCTTTTGACACCGCAGTAGCCCGTCAGAACGCCGTCCGTGACGAGATACGGCGATGCGAGATCGCGCCCGTCGATGCAGTACGCCTGCCGGACGGTGCGGCTTGCGCTGCCGTCC
>DGSY01000109.1:0-1164 GCA_002394125.1 Ruminococcus sp. UBA4350 | reverse complement strand
ACGCGAATGCAGCCGCCTGTATCACCGCAGATGCATCGAGCATGAACGGCTCCGTATAGAGAATGCCGTTCTCCGGTGTCGGTGCGGAGCCGTCAAGCGTATAGTAGACCGCCGTATCCTCCGGCGCTTCGATCGTCACAGTGAACGGATTCGGCTGATCGACAACTGCGGGCAGGATCGCCGGCGGCGGCACAAATGTGCCGGAGAAACGGAAATCCGACAGGTCGATCATGCCCCAGCCGTAGGATTCGTCAAAGCCGGAAGCGCCGAGATCCAGCGCATTCGCTTTCAGCAGCGCATAGATCTCCGCACCGGTCAGTGCGGGATCATAGGAGCGCAGATCGGCATAGGCTGCGGCGGCAAAGGGCGCGGCCATGCTGGTGCCGCTCATCAGTCCGACCGGATCGCCTGCCGCCGCGATCGCACTGTAGATCCGCGAGCCGGGCGCGCTGAAATCGACATCGCTGCCGAAATTGCTGTAATTGGCAGCCTCATACTGCATCTGGCCGCTGACGGTGTCGTATTTCTGTGCGAGCGCGGAGATCGTTACGCAGGAATCAAAGCCGGTGAGTGCGCCGTATCCGGTCTCGCGGGCTTCGTTGCCTGCGGAGACAATGACCGGAATATCGGCCGCATCCGCCGCCTGCACTGCCTCCTTGGTCAGCCAGTTCATGCCCTCGCCGCCGAGACTCATGCTGATGATATCCGCCTTTTGTTCGACGGCATACATCATTGCGCAGTAGATAGCCGTATCCGTGGCGTAGCCCTCATCGGACAGCGCCTTGACCGGCAGGATCTTCACATTCTCCGGCGTGGACTGCACGATGATGCCCGCGCAGTGTGTGCCGTGGCTGTGGCCGTCGGTGAAATCGTCGGCATCGGCGATGCTGATGCCGCCCTCGGCGATGCGCCCTCTGAACCATGCGTGATCTGCATAAAGCCCCGTGTCAATGACGGCGACCTTGATCTCCGGCAGCGTTTCGCGTTCGGCTTTGAGCCATTCGGTGAATCTGTCCGCGCCGATCGCAGTGCGTCCCCACGAATACTGATTGATGTCATATTCCGCAGATGCCGCGCCGACGGAAACGATGCCGTCCGGACAGATCTCGCGGATGCGGCTGTCGGATTGCAGGGGGCGGTATGAGGCATATGTCTCGGCGGGGG
>DGSY01000148.1:11898-27148 GCA_002394125.1 Ruminococcus sp. UBA4350 | reverse complement strand
TATCAGACCGTACAATGCACTGGATTTTTCGCATATTCACAGGAAAATCCGCAGAAGCTGTGCGGTCAGTGCGGGCGGATTTGTCCGGTATCTGCGGTACATTCCCGCCGGACAATGCCTGCTTTTTTTCTGCACAGCACTTGCTATCTTCCGCAGGGTATGATATAATGAAATCACAGCCTGCCGTCCTCCGGAAAGCACGGCAGGGACAATAAAAAAGGGGGCATTTACCATGAGTAGGATCCTCGTTATCACAACAAGTCTGCGCGCGAAAAGCAATTCCGATATTCTGGCGGAGCGGCTGATCGCGGGCGCAAGAGAGGCAGGTCACGATGTTACGCAGATCTCACTGCGCGGAAAGGAGATCCGTTTCTGCATCGGATGTCTCGCCTGTCAGAAAACACAGCGCTGCATCCAGAAGGATGATGCAGTTTCCATTGCGGACAGCGTGCTGAATGCGGACACGCTGGTCTTTGTCACGCCGATCTATTATTATGAGATGTCCGGCCAGATGAAAACACTGCTTGACCGTCTGAATCCGCTGTATTCCGCAGATTACCGGTTCCGCAGAGTCTATATGCTCTCGACCGCCGCTGAAGACGAGCCCTTCGTACCGGAAAAGGCCGTCAGCGGATTGCAGGGCTGGGTCGATTGCTTTGAGAAGGCAGAGCTGACGGATTCGCTGTTCTGCGGCGGTCTGACCGCAGGCGGCGAAGCGGCAAATGCCGAAGCGCATCTGCAATCGGCGTTTGCATTCGGCAGAGGATTGCAGTAAAAAGGAGGTTCAGAGTATGAAATACTATAACATTGTCAACGGGCCGATGAATGTCTCGGCGATCATTCAGGGCTGCATGAGAATGCCGTCACTCTCGAAGGAGGATGCGGCGGCGGTCATCCGTACCGCATTTGACTGCGGCATCAATTTCTTCGATCATGCGACCTGCTACGGCTACGGCGAAGCGGAGACGCGCTTTGCGGAGGCCTTTCCGCTGACCGGCCTGCGTCGGCAGGATATCTATATCCAGAGCAAATGCGGCATCTGTCCGGAGCGGCGGGAATTTGACTGGACGAAGGAATACATCCTCTCCGCCGTGGACGGCATTTTGCAGCGGCTCAATACCGATTATCTGGATATGCTGCTGCTGCACCGCCCCGATCTGCTCTTTGATCCGGCGGAGGTTGCGGATGCATTCCAGATGCTGAAAATCACGGGAAAGGTGCGCTGGTTCGGTGTCAGCAACCTGATGCCGATGCAGATCGAGCTGCTGAAAAAATACGCCAAGGTGCCGCTCATCTTCAATCAGGTGCAGCTTTCGCTGGAGCAGTCGCAGCTCATAGATCAGGCATTCTATATGAACAACAAGACCACGGATATGTCCATCAGCCGCGACGGTTCTCTGCTCGATTACTGCCGCCTGAACGATATCACAGTGCAGGCATGGTCGCCGCTCCAGGTCGGAATGTTCGGCGGCACATTCATTGACAATCCCGATTTTGCGGATCTGAATACAGTGCTCGGCAAAATCGCGGAGCGTGAGGGTGTCACCAAAGCGGCGGTCGCGCTCGCGTGGATCCTGCGGCATCCGGCAAAGATGCAGACGGTCATCGGCACGATGAATCCGCGACATATTCAGGAGGCCTGCGAGGCAGCGCGTGTCACGCTCTCGCATCATGACTGGTATGCGCTCTATCTCGCATCCGGCAAGTTCCTGCCGTAACGCTCATGAAGAAATTCTGCGAGGCATATCTGAAAAAGCTGCATATCAGCAATATCACAACGGATTCCAATGTGCTGATGGCGCCGCTCGCGGGCTATACCGGCTATCCGTTCCGGGTGATGTGCAGAAGGCTCGGCGCGGGACTCGCCTTTACGGAAATGGTCAGCGCGAACGGGCTGAAATACAATGACAAGGCGACGGCGAAGCTGCTCTATACCGATGCGGCGGAATCGCCGAAGGCGGTGCAGCTGCTCGGCTGTGTGCCGTCGGCATTTGAAGCGGCCTGCAAGGGCGCGTATACCGCAGATTATGAGATCGTCGATATCAACATGGGCTGTCCGGTGCCGAATATCATCAAGAACGGCGAGGGCTGCGCCCTGACCGGCGATCTGCCGCTTGCCGCGAAAATCATCGAAGCCTGCAAGCGGAGCGGCAAGGCCGTGACGGTCAAATTCCGGCCGGGGATGAATCCGAAGCAGATCACGGTCTCCGAATTTGCGCGGATGTGCGAGGATTCCGGCGCGGATATGATTACCGTTCACGGCCGGACGCGGAGCATGATGTATGACGGCGCGCCGCTGTATGAATTGATAGCAGCGGCGAAGAATGCCGTGCATATTCCGGTCATCGCAAACGGCGGCATTGATTCGGAGGAGGCCGCGGTCAGGATGATGGAGCAGACCGGCGCGGACGGCGTGATGATCGCGCGGTACGGGCTGGAGGATCCGCTGATCTTCGCAAGGCTGACCGGAACGGAAACCAGTGAAACAAAGCTGTCGCTGATCCTCGGACAGACTGACATTGCGGCGCGCTGCTTTGATGAGACGGCGGCAATGGAATATGTCAAAAAGATCGCGTCCTATTTCATGAAGCGGCTGCCGGGGACAAAGGCGCTCAAGCCCGCCCTGTACGCCAGCGGAAATTTGCAGGAGATGCGGGAGATACTGATAAAGATATTCGGAGAAACGGAGAGCTGAACGATGCAGGAGGAATTCATCATCTCGGACGGGACGCTGGTGCAGTATACCGGTCAGGCGCACAGCATCGTGATCCCGGCAGGCGTCACGGCCATCGGAAAGAATGTGTTCAAGGGCATGGCGTGGATCACGGAGATCACGCTGCCGGACGGCCTGAAAGAGATCGGCGAGGGCGCATTCAAGGGCTGCCGGCAGCTTGCGGAGATCCGATTTCCGGACAGCCTGCAAAGCATCGGCGATTTTGCATTTCACAGATGTCATGCGCTCGTTTCCGCAGAGCTGCCGGATGCGGTCACAAGCCTCGGCGCGGGCGTATTTCACTATTGCGACCGCCTGAAAGCCTTCCGCGCAAACGGTGTCCGGCGAATCGGCAAGCAGACCTTTACCAATGATACCGCGCTTACCGCGCTGTCCTTTCACAGCGAAATCGACTGCACCAACTTTTCGGATGATATCTTCACCGGATGCAGCGCGATCCGTGAGATCCGGCTCTCGGACGGCTTCTGCTACCGCACGGACAATCTGTTCGCGGATTACATCAACGGAAAAACTGCGCATCCGGTCGTCAGCGCGGTCGCAGCGGGACTGTATCAGTCGCTCGAAGCGAAAAACGGCGTACTCTATAAGCTGCATATCAATGTCAGGGAATTCACGCTGCCGGAGGGGATCCGCTGCATCGAAAAGGGCTGCTTCTACGATAAGCTGGGAATCGTGTCGATCACATTCCCGCAGAGCCTCGAACGCATCCGGACAAATGCCTTCGGCAACTGCATCAGTCTGGAGCAGATCATTCTGCCGCATGAGGATATCACGCTCGACGACGGCGCGTTCCGCGGATGCAGCAATCTGAAAACGGTCATCCTCGGCGGGCGGCGCTATGAGCTCTGCGGCATCCGCGGTGCGGCAGATCAGCCCTATCTCGTCCGCCGGATCAGCGATCAGCTGATGAGCGAATTCTATATCAGCGGCAGGACTCTGATGGCCTATACCGGCCGCGAGCTGCGCGTGACGGTGCCGGACGGCATTGAGATCATCGGCGAGAGCTGCTTTGAGGGCAATGACCGGCTCGGCAATGTCATCATGAGCAATTCCGTCCGCGAGATCCGGGAGAATGCATTCCGGAACTGCACCTCCTTGCAGAGCTGCACGCTTTCGGAGAATCTGTGCATCATCGGGCGGGGCGCATTTGAGAACTGCAAAAAGCTGATCAGCTTCAATATCCCGCTTCCGCCGAGCCTGCAAACAGTCGGCTTTGCGGCATTCCGCGGCTGCCGGAAGCTGAAGATGCAGGGCGTCGAGACCGGAACGCCTGCCGCCGTGCCGATGCCGGAGCGGGTATACGGCACGGATGATATCGCGGCATACAGCCGCTGCGATGATGCATCCGTGACGGAGCTGATCTTCGACCGCCCCGCCGTGATCGGCAAATATGCCTTTTCGGGCTGCCCGAATCTGCGGTCGGTCGTGATCGCAAATAAGGACTGCATCATTGAGCCCTATGCCTTTGAGAAATGCGCCGTGCTGCGCGAGGTGAAGGTGCTGGCAGGGGAGATCGGCAGGGGCGCATTTGCATTCTGCCGCAGTCTGGAACGCGCGGAGATCTGCGGCGCTTCCGCGCTCGGCGATGAGGCATTCGCGGGCTGCTCTGCGCTGCGGGAGATCCGCATTTCCGCAGACTGCACGGCTGTCGGACGGCGCTGCTTTGACGAATGCACATCTCTGCGGGCATTTGATTTTTCATCTGTCCGGACGGTCGGCGAACGCGCCTTTGAGCGCTGCGACAGTCTCACGGAAATTCGCCTGACGAATGCGGCGGTCGGGTATCATGCATTCGCGGACTGCGCAAATCTGCGGACGATCATCCTTGACAGCAAAACGGAATTGCAGAGCTGTGCATTCTTCGGCTGCACCTGCGCGGACACCGTCGAATATGACGGGATGCGCTATGCATTTTCGCGCTTTGCGCAGAGTGAAAATTCGGCGGAGAATCCGCTGCCGCTGCCGGTGCAGGAGATCATCGGAAGCGTCTATGCCTGCTTTGATGTGAACCGCGATCTCAGCATTGTGAAGTACAGGGGCGACGCGGTGAGGGTGCGCATTCCGGATGATATCACCGGCGCGGAGGATGAAGCCTTCCGTGATCATCTGCGCGTGACGGAGATTGATTTTCCGGCGGGATTCCGTTCAAGCGGCAAGCTGACCTTTGCCGGAACCGGCTGGCTCGAAAAGCGGCGCAGAGAGGTGCGGTACAACACCGTCAACGGAATGCTGATCGACGCGGTATGCTGCGGGGAAACGGCAGAGATCACGCCGGAGATCAGCCGCATTTGCAGCTGGGCCTTCGCGGGGAATACTGCGCTGAAGGAACTGATCCTGTGGCATGACCGCATTGCGGTTGACAGCTTCGCATTCCGCAACTGCATCAATCTCCGGCGCATTCAGATGCCGGACGGGGAAGTCTATACGCTGGAGCAGATCCGCGATCTCACGGAAAAGGATTATCCCGATCTTGTCCGGCGCATCTTCACGGAATGCCTCAACTGCTTCAAGCTCAGCGCAGACGGCGTTCTCGAAGAAAGCACCGGCAATATCAAGGAGCTTGTGTTTCCGCGGGGAATCCGTGCGGTCGGTGATCAGGTCTATATGGAATGCAATCTGCTGGAGCGCATCATGCTTGCGCCGGAGACCGAAACGGTCGGCCGCTCGGCATTCCGGAGCAGCAAATGGCTGCGCGAGGTGCTGGGTGCGGACGGCGTTGTCAGCATCGGCGCACAGGCATTCAGCGGGTGCAAGAGTCTGGAAAGCATCGACCTTTCCGATGCGCTGCGGTCGCTCGGCAAGCGGGCATTTGAGCATTGCTGCGCCCTGCGGGAGATCCATATATCCGAAAATCTGACGGAGATTCCGGAGCGGGCGTTTTTCCGCTGCAAGAGCCTGCGGCGCGTTGTCATTCCGGCATCCGTCAGGCAGATCGGCGCACAGGCGTTTGCGTTTTGCAGCGAACTCGAAGAAGTGGTATTCTGCGATCGGGCAGGCGTGCAGATCGCGGAGGATGCCTTTGCATGGTGTGAAAAGCTATGAGATACAGAACACTCGGAAGCACCGGCCTGACGGTCTCGGAGATCGGCTTCGGCACGATCCCGATTCTTAGCGGAAATGTGCCCGTTCTGCCGGATTATTGCAGCCCGACGCTGCCGGAGGCGGTCGATATCATGACAGCCGCCTACAGAATGGGCTGCAATTTTTATGACACGGCGATCCCGGAGGAATACGGCGATGCGGAATACAAGCTCGGCGTTTTTGCGGAGCGCATCGGCAGGGAGCATATCATCATCGCGGACAAGGCGCGGGCGGCGGACGGGAACGATATGTTCCGCGAGGTTCTGCGCTCGGCGGAGAATCTCGGCACGCAGCCGGATATCTATTTTGCGCATCAGGTCGATGAAAAGAATCAGGACGAGACATTCAGCCGCTACGGTGCGCTCGATGCGCTCTGCGACCTCAAAAAGGCCGGCGTGATCGGATATACCGGCATCGCGACGCATTATTACAGCGTGGCAAAGCGCGCCGCCGCCGACAGCAGAGTGGATGTCATCCAGACAAGCGGCAACATCCTCGAACGCGGCATCATGGAGCGCATCGCTGAGGAGCCGCTGTTCCGCAGCAAGGGGCTGATCCTCAACAAGGTCTATGCGGCGGGCTGTCTGCTGAATGTGTTTCAGCCCTCCGAGCTGATCGGCGGGATTCTGCACTGGCCGTTCTCCTGCGCACTCATCGGCATCGGCACGGAGGAACAGGCCGATGCCGCAATGCAGGAGGAATATCCGCCGCTGCAATTTTCATTTGAGGATGTGACGGCGCGGCTGGCGGAGCGCTTTCCGCCGATTGAATGCGACCGCTGTCAGCGCTGCGTCTGTCCGCTCGGATACGAAATACACATCGTTCTCCGGCAGTACAACTATTTTCATCTCGGCAAGCATTATTGGGCGAGGAAGAAGCTGCGGATGAATATTGACGAATTTGCGGAAAGCTGCCGGCGCTGCATCGACCGGCCGTGCATGAAGCAATGCCCGCGGAAGCTGCGCATTCCGGAGCTGATCGCAATGATCCGTGAGATGACAGAATAAATTCATCTGCAATTTTTCCGCAATGCGGAACAAAACAGTTTTTTCTCTGACTGCATAGATAGGAGGCGCAAAGGATCCGGCGTTTCCCGAAGGGCGGTGAATCAAATGACCGATCAACAGATCATTTCCTTATTTCAGGCGCGGGACGAAAAAGCCGTCAGCGCGCTCTCGGACAAATACCGCAGAACGATCCTGAATGTTGCGCGCAGTCATCTGCATTCCCCGGAGGATGCCGAGGAATGCACAAATGACGTGATGCTGAAGCTCTGGCAGAGCATTCCGCCTGCCGAGCCGAACAGTCTCGAAGCATTTATCGTCACAGTGACGCAGCGCATGGCAATCAACATGGCAGAGCGGCAGCAGGCGAAGAAGCGCGGCGGCGGCATTCCGGCGCAGTCGCTGGATGAACTGGCGGCGGCGGTTCCGGCGCGTGACAGCGTTGAGGATGCCGTGCGGCACAGAATGCTGACCGAAGCGGTCGAGCGCTTTCTCGTATCGCTGGATGATGATGCGCAGACGATTTTCGTCGAGCATTATCACAACGGCTCCGCGCCGCGGGAGATCGCAGTAAAATTCGGGATCACCGGTATTCATGTCCGCAAATCCCTGATGCAGACACGCAGAAAGCTGAAGGCTTTTCTCACGGAGGAGGGACTGTTATGAACGATAAGCAGATCAGAGAAATGATGCGGGATATCGACCCGCAGTTCCAGCAGAAGGCTGATGAAAGAGCGGCAGCAGTCAGACCGGCAGCGCGCCGCAGAATCCCCGCACCGGTATGGATCGGCAGTCTCGCGGCGGGCTGTGCGGCAGTCGCAGCGGCGGTGTATCTGCCGAAGCTGCATACCGACCGTGCAGAGATCCCCGCAACGACACTGGAAAGCGAGCTGGAGCAGGAGATCGAGGAGATCCCCGCAGAGGACGCTATGCCGATCACGGATTTCTCCGAAGATACGATCCGGCTCATGGCGCCGGCCTATGCGCCCTATGCGCTGGATATTTCCGCAGCGCAGCAGCAGGCGCTCGCAGAAGCGCTGCTGGCATCCGTATGGACGCCCTGCGCGCAGGATGCGCCGCTGCCGGACGGTGAAGCGTACAGCATTTTCGTCTACAACGGCGGCGACCCCTACCGTCTGACCGAATACGGCGACGGCAGCGTGATCCTTGAGCGAAACGGCGCGGAAACGCGCTGGATGCTCTCCGGCGATGCAGGCCGTGCGATCGCGGAAGCGGCGAATCCCGATTCCGTCGAGGGGCATCTGACATGGTGCGCCGCGGATTCGGTCAATGCGTCGGATATCTGGAAGAATACACGCGTCGGCGCAAAGGAATGCGACATGACCGACAAGCGCGATATCTTCTATAAGATGAATAATACGGTGGATTATTTCGACCGCTGCTCCGGCTATGTGAAGCACGGCTTCGGCGGCGAGATGACTGCCTATGAATTTCAGGTCGATCTGAACACGGCGCAGGCCTATCAGCATGAGGAAAACTATTACGGGCCGAGTGCGGAGGTGCTGATGAACGGCGGCGACGGCATCCGTGACGCGCATTTCTCAGCGACTTATACACAGGACGGCACGGACTGCTACTGGGTGTCGGATCTGATGAGCGAAAAATGCACAAAATTCCCCGGCGTCAAGCACCGGATCGACTCGCCGACCGTCGCCTATGAGGATCTGCATTCGACGGATCCGGACAATCAGGAATATGATTACTGGAACAGCCGCAGACAGCTTCTTGACGGTATTTCGGTGGACTGCATCGAGAATTACCGGATGGCCGTGGACTGGCTTCAGGATTTTGACAAGTGGGAGATCGTCGGGACAGAGACCGTCAACGGCAGAGAATGTGTGCATCTGCAAGGCGAAACGGATTCAAACTATGAGCACATCCGGCGCTTTGATTTCTATGTGGATCAGGCGACGGGCGTGACCGTCCGGTTCCTCAGCTATGACGGAAACGGCAATGTGGGACGGTTTATTGATGTGACGGAGCTTGCATTTGACGGGGATGCCGCGCCGGTCAAAACGCTGGATCCGGAGGCCATCGCATCTGCGGTCCGGGCGGATTTTGTCAGTCCGGCGGATGGCGGCAGCAGCGAAATACCGCCGGAGGGCGCAGAGGTGCCGGCCGAAGCGGAAATGCCTGTGCGGGAGCCGGCCGCAGGATTTGAGGTGCCTGCGGAAAGCCCTGAGCGGGAACCCGCGCCTGAGCAGGCTGCTCCGTAAGCGAAACGAATAAACGAAAATGCCCGGCATTTGCCGGGCATTTCTGCTTGCCGATAAAGGTATCACTTCGCTATGAATTTGAGGGCAAATTCACCCAAGCACTGCCGGGAAAATGATTCCGCCATGCTCCTCACTTCTGTGAAAATAACGATTTTACGATATTTTTATCATAATGGGATTCCAAAGGGTCACTGACCCTTTGGCAGGGGTTTGGGGGCGGAGCCCCCATTATCAATCCGCCGGAGGCACCTTATATTTATCATCAGACAGCATTTTCGGCATCCGGCTCCAGCAGATGCTCCAGTGTCCGCCAGCTCAGCAGCGCACATTTCACACGCGCCGGCATCCGCGCAATATTTTGCAGCGCACCGGCTTCCTCCAGCTGTTCCAGCTCCTCCGGCGTGATATCGCCGGCGATCATCTTCCGGAACAGCGCTGTCAGCGCCCGCGCTTCCTCCACCGTCCGCCCGATGATGAGATCGAGCATGATATCTGCGGATGCCTGCGAGACGGCGCAGCCGACACCGGTGAACGCGCCGTCCGCGATCACGCCGTCCTGCACGGTCAGATGCAGCGTGATCTCATCGCCGCAGCTCGGATTCATGCCCGCGTGGGAGCAGGTCGCGCCGGGCAGCCCGTGCAGATGCTGCGGATGCAGATTGTGGTCGATCAGCACCTCATCATAGAAATTATCCGGCAAAGCCCATTCGCCTCCTGACTGTTTTTAATGTATTTACGAACTTTTCGATATCCTGCTCATCGTTGTAGAATGCAAGGCTCATGCGCGCCGTCGAGGGTACGCCGAGATGCTGATGCAGCGGCTGTGCGCAGTGATGTCCCGCACGGACCGCAATGCCGTCCGCATCGAAGATCGCCGCGATATCATGCGGATGCACGCCCTCCACCGCGAATGTCACGATGCCGTGATGCGCGGCAGGGTCGTCCCCGCCGATGATCTGAATATGCGGGATGCGGCGCATCTGCTCGACGGAAAGCGCCGTCAGCGCATCCTCGCGCTGCATGATCTCCGCAAAGCCGACCGACCGGATATATCCGATCGCCGCGTGCAGGCCGACGGCGCCGCCGACATTGACCGTGCCGGCCTCGAATTTATGCGGCAGCTCGGCATATTCCGCGCCCTCCCGCGTCACATATTCGATCATCTCCCCGCCGTACAGAAACGGCGGCATTTTTTGCAGCAGCGCCTCTTTTCCGTAGAGGACACCAATGCCCATCGGCGCAAACATCTTGTGCCCGGAAAACGCAAGAAAATCCACATTCAGCGCCTGCACATCCACGGGGATATGCGGGACGCTCTGCGCGCCGTCGCAGACGATCAGTGTGCCGTTCTCATGACAGATCTCTGCAAATTCCGCGATCGGCTGAATACGTCCGAATACATTAGAAATCTGCGCGATCGCGAAGATTTTCGTATGCGGTGTCAGGGCTGCGCGGAGAGCTTCCTCCGTATAGATCCCGCTGCTGTCACATTCGAGATACCGCAGCCTCGCACCGGTCTCCCGTGCCAGCATCTGCCACGGGAGCATATTGCTGTGATGCTCCGATATTGCGACAAGAATCTCATCATTCGCGCACAGCTCCGCTCTGCCGAAACTGTAAGCGATCAGGTTCAGGCTCTCGGTCGCATTGCGCGTGAACACGATCTCTTTCGCCGATGCCGCACCGATGAATCCGCGCACGGCTTCACGCGCATTTTCATACGCATCCGTCGCACGGACGCTCAGATCATAAAGTCCGCGCAGCGGATTCGCATTCGCCTCGCGGTAGTATGCGGCCTCGGCTTCGATCACTGCCGCGGGCTTCTGCGCGGTCGCGGCGCTGTCCAGATAGACCATATCCGGAAACTGCGCAAATACGGGGAAATCATTCTTCCGTGACAGGCTCATCCGCGTCCTCCCTTCCGAGCAGCCGCCAGACTGCCCGCTCTGTTTCCGCATCGCCGATCTGACGGATCACGCCGCCGAGCTTCGTCTGCGCGATCAGCTCGCGGATCTCCGGTTCCGGGATCCCCCGCGACTGCAAATAGAAGATTACCCGCGCATCGAGCTGACCGGCGGTCGCGCCGTGTGTTCCGGCGACATCCTCCTCCGCACAGAGAATGACCGGAACGGTCTTGTTGACGACCTCCGGATCGGTCAGCAGCACATCCTCATGCTCTGCTCCGGATGCGCCCGCGGCGCCCTGCCGGAAGTCGATCGTTCCGCGGAAGATCTTCTGTGCCCGTTCGCGCAAAACGCCCTGCACATCAATATCCGAAACGGATTTTTTGCCGGACTGTATGACATTCAGATTGAGATCAAGCCGCGAATCTCCGTCTGCGAGATAGCCGATATTCGCGGTCAATGCAGACTTTCTGCCGTTCATGCGGATCTCCGTATCGCTGACGGTATCGGTGCCGTGCAGATAGATCTGTACCAGCTCTGCCGCCGCATGATCGGCGAGATCGGCGGTCAGGCGGCTGCAAACGCAGTCCCCGTGAAAGATCTGCACGAGCCGGATCTTCTCATTCGCATCCGCTTGCAGATGCGTTTGCAGATATGCCTGCTCTGCGTGAATATCCATGATGACGGTCTGTCCGCCGGTGACGGTAAATGCCGCATCTGCTGTGATATCGAGCCTTTGAATGCCCGTGCCGCTGAGGGCGGCAGGCGCCGGCGGCTCCGCCGGCAGTACACGCTCCGTGCCGTTGACGCCGAGAAAACGGAAGGTCGGCACGGGCAGCCTTGTGCTGAATTTTGTCTCCATGATGCCCTCCCCTCAGCCGGTGCTGCCGGTCATTTCCAGCCGGATCAGATTGTTCATTTCCATTGCGTATTCGAGCGGCAGTTCCTTCGAGACATTGTCCGCAAAGCCGCTGACGATCATCGCACGGGCACTCTGTTCATCCAGCCCGCGCGACATCAGATAAAATACCGCATCATCGCTGATCCGGCCGATCTTCGCTTCATGGCCGATATCCGCCTGATCGGTGCGGATGTCCATGACCGGAACGGTATCCGAGCGCGATATGCTGTCGAGCATCAGCGATTCGCAGCTCACCGAGGAACGGCTCCCGACTGCCTGCTCCGCAACCGTCACCGCACTGCGGAATGTGCTGATGCCGCCGCTTTTCGAGATCGACTTCGTGTCAATATGCGAGGAGGTCTCCGGTGCATTGTGAACGATCTTCGCGCCGGTATCGAGATTCTGTCCCGCGCCCGCGAAGGTGATGCCGGTGAATTCGGCATGAGCGCCGCGGCCGTTCAGAATGCTCATCGGATAGAGATACGAAACGTGTGAGCCGAAGCTGCCGGATACCCATTCGATGCGGCCGCCCTCCGCGACGACCGCCCGCTTCGTATTGAGATTATACATATTCTTCGACCAGTTTTCGATCGTCGAATAGCGCAGCGTTGCGCGCTTTCCGACATACAGCTCCACACATCCGGCGTGCAGTCCGGCCTCATAGTATTTCGGTGCAGAGCAGCCCTCGATGAAGTGCAGATAGGCGTCATCCTCGACGATGATGAGCGTATGCTCAAACTGTCCCGCGCCCTTTGCGTTGAGCCGGAAGTAGGATTGCAGCGGGATTTCCAGCCGCACGCCCGCCGGCACATAGACAAACGATCCGCCCGACCAGACCGCGCCGTGCAGCGCCGCAAATTTGTGATCGGTCGGCGGAACGAGCTTCATGAAATGCGTTCGGATCATCTCCGCAAAGCGCGGATCATGCATCGCGCTTTCGAGATCGGTGTAGACAACGCCGGATTCCGCGACCTCCCTGCGGACATTGTGATAGACCAGCTCGGAGTCATACTGCGCGCCGACGCCCGCCAGCGATTCGCGCTCTGCCTGCGGGATGCCGAGCCGCTCGAAGGTCTCCTTGATATTCTCCGGCACATCGTTCCAGTCGGTGTTCATGCGGGATTTCGGGCGGATATATGCGACAATATTGTCCAGATTCAGTCCGTCAACCGGCGGTCCCCACGGCGGCATTTCTGTTTTCGCGAAGATCTCCAGCGAATGCAGACGGAACTGCCGCATCCATTCCGGATCGCCCTTTTCTTCTGATATTTCGCGGATAATCTCCGGCGTGATGCCGCTTGCCAGCAGATCCGCCGCATCCTCATCATAGCGGAAATCATAGAGACTGCGGTCGATATCCGCGACCTGTGTTTTTTGTTTCATATTGCTCTCTCCGTATACTTCTCGAAGCCGCTGCGGTTGATCTCGTCGATCAGCTCCGCGCCGCCCTCCGCCGTGATCCGTCCGTCCGCGATGATATGCGTCCGGTCAACGGTCAGCGATTCGAGAATCTTCGTATTGTGCGTGATGATGAGCAGTGAGCCGCCGCACTGCTCCCGATAGGCCGCGATGCCCGCCGAGACTGTCCGCACCGCATCCACATCCAGTCCGGAATCGGTCTCATCGAGGATCGCGAGCTTCGGCTTCAGCATCAGTAATTGCAGAATCTCCGCCTTTTTCTTTTCACCGCCCGAAAAGCCGACATTCAGATCTCGGTCGGCATAGGCGGCATCCATTTGCAGAACGTCCATTGCTGCGCGGAGCTGCTTTTTGAAGTCCCAGAGCTTCATGCGCTGTCCGGAGATCTGCTCCAGCGCATTGCGCAGGAAATCCGAGAGCGAGAGCCCCGGAATTTCGACCGGATTCTGGAACGAGAGAAAGATTCCGCGCTTTGCACGGCGATCTGCGGATTCTTCCGTGATATCCTCGCCCTCAAAGAGGATCCTGCCGCCCGTGACCTGATATTCCGGACTGCCCATGACGGTCAGCCCGATCGTTGATTTTCCCGCGCCGTTCGGCCCCATCAAAACGTGCGTTTCGCCGCTGCCGACGGTCATCGAAACGCCGTGCAGCAGCTCCTTTTCCTCAATGCCGGCAGTGAGCCGGTCAATCCGCAATAATTCCATGTTTTGTTTCCTTTCCGGCTGCGCCGTTTATTTCCTAGTAAAATAATAGGGATTAACGATATTATAGCACATAAAGCCTATTTTGTCAATAGGCATTATACCGTTTTTTCACGGATACGGCTGTTTCCGAAAAACGGCGGTGCCCGCATGGACACCGCCGCTCCGGCTTGCCGAGATAGTCTTGTGCAAAACTCTTGATATGGGCACAAACCAAACTATTTGTTTTTCATATTTTGCCCACCGCATAAATTTTCATAGCCGAATGAAATATCCCGACCGTATGAACCGGCCGGGATATTCCGTTCGTGCTGCGATGATTCGGTCAGTGACAATAGCGCCGAATCCACGCGATGCAGTCCGTGAACCACTGCGCACAGACCGGAACCAAATGCCAGTCGCCCATTGCCGTTGTCTCATCCGCAAAGGAAAGACCGTGCGAGCCGTGCGGATAAATATGCGCCTCAAACGGAACGCCCGCCGCCGCCAGCGCATTCATATACAGAACCGAATTCTGCACCGGCACCGCATTGTCGTCGCTCGTATGCCAGAGGAAGCAGGGCGGCGTATCCGCGGAGACCTGCTTTTCCAGCGAGACGGCATCCGCCTTCGGGTTTTCAGCATAATGCTCCGCATCCGCCGCGCCGATCAGATTTGCGATCGAGCCGCGGTGTGCAAATTCGCCCGCCGTGATGACCGGATAGCAGAGGATCTGCCCGTTCGGACGGCAGTCTGTTCCATAGACATCCGCGAGCAGGGGACGGTTCCAGTATACCGCGAGACTGCCTGCGAGATGTGCGCCCGCCGAGAAGCCAAGCACCATGATCCGCTCCGGATCGACCTCATATTCCGCAGCGTGCGTGCGGACATACTGCACCGCCGCTGCCAGCTCCGCAAGCTCCGAGGGGAACGCTCGCTTGCAGTGATACCACAGCACGAAAGCCTGCACCGCATAGCCCGCAAAGCGCAGCGCGACCGGAATGCCCTCGCGGTCGGAGCAGAAATCATAGCCGCCGCCCGGACAGATGATGACCGCAGGGCGGGATTTTGTGCCGTTCTCATCCGAATGCGGCAGCGTGACCGGCTCCAGAACGGCCGGATGCTCCGGTGCATCGAGCGAGAATTTTTCATAGGGGACTTGCAGTGCGATGGGTTCAGTTTTCATGGTTCCACCTCCGTAATATTTGATGTACCAATGAAATCCTGAAGAATAGATGCGCAGTATCACGGCAAAAAGACAAGCAGATATCTTCAAGAGATCGTTGG
>DGSY01000148.1:4437-11860 GCA_002394125.1 Ruminococcus sp. UBA4350 | reverse complement strand
TCAAGAGATCGTTGGGACATCAATAATGAAAAAACCGCCGCTCTCTTTTACGAAAGCGGCGGCATTTGTTCGGACTGACCGGGCTCAGCTTGCCTTGTTGAGCAGTCTCATGAGCTGAGACTTCTTTCTTGCAGCATTGTTCTTGTGCAGGATGCCCTTTGCGCAAGCCTGATCGACGCGCTTGATCGCGAAGCGGATGACCGCAGTACGGTCGGTGCCGCCGATATATGCTTTCTTGATCGCAGTCTTCAGTGCAGTCTTTCTCGCCTTATTGCGGGCTGCACGGAGCTTGTTGGTCTTGTCTCTCTTTTCGGGTGTCGGGCGCTTCTTCGGCGCGGTGTTCTTTGCAGCTGCCATTGTTTGGTACTCCTTTTCTCGTCTGAATAAACAGAATCTCAGAATATTTCCGGAAAAGCGGCATACAGTATACAGAACGATTATGGCGGGGTCGTCCTGCCGGTGCGGGTGGGGACCGCAAAATTCTCAGATGCTGCCAAACCAACTATTATTATATCAGCTTTTTCTGAAAAAAGCAATAGGGCAAAATGCGGAATTTTCGGCGTATGCTCAGGCGGATTCGGGCAGAATGCACAATTCCCGCCGGGCGCTTATTGCGGAAGAATCTCCTCCCATGTGACCGCTTTGTGCGAAAGGGTATTTTCCGTGAAATACACAAGGATATACTGCGCATCGGCGGCCTTGACCGCGCCGTCGCCGTCGATATCGCAGGCCCTCACCTGCTGCGGCATCAGCGCGGATTCGCCGCCCGCAACGACATCGGTATACGCATTCAGAACGCCCTGTGCATCCTTTTCCGTGATCTCGCCGTCGCCGTCGAAATCGCCGGTCATTTGTTCCGGCGCTTCGCCGAGAGATTCAAACTGATAGAATGTGCCCCATTTTTCGGCGTTTTTCTGCGCACTTGAATTCTCATAGCCGCGAATGACAGCGCCGGTTGGAACTCTTTGAATCATCGGGTCAAAGTCGCAGAATGGATTCAGAACTGTAATCTCTCTGAGATTGGAGCATCCTTTGAATATTTCTATTGCACCCTTTGTGCGCTTTCCTGCGGTCATATCAACTGCTGACAGGTTCCCGATATTTCCAAGAATCGTAACACTTGACAGTTCCGTACAGTTCCGAAATGCATAGGAACCGATTTTTGTCGTGCTTGCCGGAATGACAATGCCGGATACTGCGGATTCAAAGAAGCTGTATTTGCTCAGTCCTGTTACGCCATCCGGAACGGTCACCTCGCCCTTTGCCTGCGTACCGTTCAGCAGTATCCCGCTGAGCATCACGAGCGGGTCTTCCGCTTGTTTCGCAGTCAGCCATGCAGTTCCGTTCAGGGCATCACCGGACACATCTGTGGTTTCCGGTATTTGCACCGCAGTCAGATTGCTGCATCCGGAAAAAGCCATACTCTGAATGCTCTGCACACTTTCCGGAATCACAATTTCGGTCAGCCCGGTACAGTTCTCAAATGCCAATGCTCCGATTTCAGTAATTGTGTCCGGAATCTGAATGGCTTTCAGCGATTTACAGCCTGAGAGGAGCTTGTCGGGAATACGAGAGATACCTGACGGAATATTGATCTCGGTCAGCGCAGTGCAGTTTTCAAATGCCGAAGCCCTGATCTGAGTGACAGTATCCGGCAGCACAACGCATTCCAGATTGCTGCAATTTCGGAACGCCTTGCCGATTATCGCATTACTTGATACGGTCACTCGTTTTAGTTGACTGCAATCCAGAAAGGCATCGTCTTGAATGTACCACACCGCATATGATTCAATCTTTGCCGGAATTGTCAGTTCATCAGGCAGCGCGGCTGTATATCCCGTAATCACCGCAAATCCGTCGTCAATGATGTATGTCATTCCCTGAAAGACCTGTTCTTCCTCTGCAAACGCAGTCAATTCTGCGTGAGCGGCTTTCGGAATGCCGGATAATCCGGTTATGGCTGCACATAATAACACATAGATCCGCTTCATAGGAAACTCCCTTCCGCGCATAACGCTGCTTATTTCATTCAATTATATCACAAAGGTACATCACTGTCAAGAAACGGAGGATTCCCATGCAGACCAGAACAGACCTTGCCCTCGAACGCACCGAGGGGCTTTCCCCGCAGGCGGGCATCTTCATCCGGCACCGCGGAACGGCGTTCCGGATCACGGAGATCGAGATAGATTCCGACGAACACGGTGCCGCGATCGGCAAGGGCATGGGGCGCTATCTGACGCTGGAGACCGCACAGCTCCGCCACGCCGTCCCGCAGCTCCGGACGCAGGCCGCCGAGCTTGCCGATGAGCTGCGCAGCTTCATACCGGAAGGCGCGGTGCTGGCCGTCGGGCTGGGAAATGCGGAGATCACGCCCGATGCGCTCGGCCCGCTGACCGCTGCGCGCATCCTTGCGACGCGGCATCTGCGGCGTGAGCTTGCCGACAACGAACCCGATACCGATTTTCTGCGGGCGCTGCGGCCGGTCAGCGTCCTCGCAAACGGCGTACTCGGTCAGACCGGCATCGAGACCGCCGAGCTGATCGCGGCACTGCGCACACCGGTCGAGCCCGCCTGCATCATCGCGGTCGATGCGCTCGCCTGCTCCGATCTCTCGCGGCTCGGCACGACGATCCAGATCTCGGATGCCGGCATCTCGCCGGGCAGCGGCGTTCAGAACCGCCGTGCGGAGCTGAGCCGGAAAACGCTCGGCATTCCGGTCATCGCGGTCGGCGTTCCGACCGTCGTCGATCTGCATACGATCCTGCGGCAGGGCGGCGGTCAGCCGGAACAGCTCCCGAATATGATGGTCACGCCGCGGGATATCGACAAGCTGCTGCATCATGCGGCGCGGCTCATCGCACTGAGCCTGAATCTCGCCCTGCATCCGCAGCTCAGCTATGAGGATGCCGAGGCACTCTGAACCGGAGGAACGCATGAACGATCAATCAAACGGCTGGAGCGCCGTGCAGGGTGCGGCGGTCATTATCCTGATACGGCTGACCGCATTTTTCTGCTGCGATGCGCCGTACTCTGCGGCCTATGCGCTGGGGATGCTCGCGGCGGCGGCGATCCAGTCCGCGCTGATGCTCCTGCTGCTGCGCATCCGGCTGCCGATCCGCGGGGCGGGGGAGATCCTCATGCGCATTTACGCGGTATTCTGCGCAGCATTCCTGACTGGCCTGCTGCTGCGGCTTTACCGGCAGCTCCGGCTCGTACATTTCGCCGGATTCGTGATCCTGCTGCTGCTGACGCTCTGCGATACGGCATCCTTACAGGAACGCGCTGCGGCGCGGGCGGCGGTGATCCTGCTCTGCATTGCGGGGCTCGGCTTCCTGCTTCTGCCGGTCAGCGGGATCGGGACGGCGCGGCGCATCCTGCTGCATACGCCGGATTCCGTTTGGGCGGGATTCTGCCGCGAATGGCGCTATGCCTGCGAGCTGCCGCTGCTCCTATGGGTACGGCAGAAGCAGGCGCCCGATGCCGCAAAGCACAGCACATTTGTATGGGCATTCGTGCGGTGCATCTTTCTGCCGGCGCTTGTGCTGTTCGGCGCAATGCAGAACGGCAGGCTGCTCCGCTTTGCGGGCAATCCGTTTTTCCTGCTGCTCGCACGCACACCGCTTTCCGATGCCGTCCGGACAGACGGACTCTGGATGATGCTCGCATTCGGCTGCGGCATTGTCAGCATCACATTCTGTCTGCAAACAGCCATGCCGCCGCAGCGGAAAAAGCTGCGCAAATTCGCATCCGCCTTTCTGCCCTATCTGTTCCTGCTCGGCGCCGGCGCAATACTCGGCGCTGACACGCTGCTGCCCGTCTGATTTCCGGAGGTCATATGAAAATCATCCCGCTGCTGTTCATTCCGCTTTTGCTCACCGGCTGCACCGATATCCGCAGACGGCTCTCGCCCGATCTGCTTGCGGTGCATACCGGCGAAACGGTCTCCTTCGCGGCGCACACCTCGCAGGAGGATGCGCTGATCGCGGCAGAGGCGGCGGATCCGCTGCTGCTGACCGATGCACTCGGCCGCGCAGCCGGCGCGGAGATCTCGACCGGTCATCTGACCATGCTCGCAGTCAGCGGCGATCCCTGCGGCGTGACTGAGACCTATTTGCAGGCGCAGGATCTTGCGCCGACCTGCACGGTGCTTGCCGTTGACCGGAACGCCTGCGATGCGCTGCGCAGCGGCAGTCTGCCTGCACCCGATCAGATCGAAGCAGCGGTGCAGACCGGAATGCTCCCCTGCCGCACGGCGGATACCGTTATCGGCGACCTCTGGGGCGGCTCCGGCGTGACGGCGCTGACGGCCTGCCGCGGCGATGCACTGACCGCGGCGCTCTATGCGGACGGGCAGTGCTGCGGGACGCTGTCGGAGGATGCCTGCCGCGGACTCGCGCTGCTCGGCGGAAGATATGAGACATTTGCGTTTGACGCGGCGGGAACGGCGTTCCGCATCCGTCACGCTTTGCTCAGAATATCTGTGCATATGACGGACAGGCCGGAGATTACTGTATCCGGTGAGATCCGCACCGAGCCGCCGCTGACGGATGCCGCCGAAAAGCGTCTTGCGGAGATGCTTGATGCCGCGCTCCGTGAGACAGTCTGCGCGGCAGGTGCCGATCTGCTCTTTCTGCGCGAAGCGGCGCTGCGGGACGGTCTGTCTGCTGCGCAGTCCTGTTCGCAGGCGGAGTGGCGCAGAATGCTGCTGGAATCGGAATGCCGTATTGCGCTTCCTTTGCGGTAATTCTGTGCATAAATACGCGGTTTTGTGCAATTCACTCAAAACAGATTCGTTTTTCAGATGAAACTTTTACAGAGATTTTTGCGAAAAGATATTGACCTTTTTCTGACAAACGGATATACTATAAACGATGTGACCGGCAGAAAACTGGCTGCGTGTGGGCACAGAACCTATCACATACAGAGAGGAGCAGATTACATGGTATTTGAAAGACTGAAGGACATCATTCTCGATCAGCTCGATGTGGATGAGGACGAGATCACAATGGATGCTGATTTCATTGACGATCTTCAGGCAGACTCGCTGGACATCACTCTGCTGATGAAAACGATCTCCGAGGAATTTGATATCGCAATCGAGGATGACGCTGTTGACAAGATCAGCACGGTCGGCGATGCGGTCGAATACATTGAAGCATATATTAACGAGTAAGACGGAAGCGCCCGGATCCCATGCGGATTCGGGCGCTGTTTTTTTGATTGCAGAATACTTATTCCACGGCCTGCGGCGTATATACCGTTCCGTTCCAGTCGAGCGAAACGATCTGCGACACATCAATAAAGCCGTTATAGGTCGCGGGATCACCCATTTTGAATTTCGCCTCCGGGATCTCCGCATAGATCTTCGCGCTCGAAAATCCGCCCTTGCCGTTTTCATCATGCCATGCATTCGTGGAGAACGACGGCAGATGCAGTACGGTCTGCGTCCCGTCCGAATTGGTAACGGTCAGCTCCGAGGGAGACTCGAGCGGCAGCACCGGCTTATCCCAATACGCCTCAAAGCCGGAAAGATACAGCGATTCGCCGCTGCTGTTCTTCATGCAGATGATCGGCACATTCGCCTGCACCGGCAGCGTGAATTCCAGCCCGTCTGCCAGCACATCATAATACGGATCGCTCTCTCCGACAAGCGCCGGATCCGAATACAGATCCTGCACATTGCCGCCGGATGCCTTGCATTCGCGGATCTCCTCCTCCGTAGGAAGATCGGTCGGACTCTTTTCGTACCGGAATGTGACCGGTTCCTGCGCCGCCGGATCGTGAACCTTGAACCCCGCCGTAACGCGGAGCGAGCCGTCCCGCATCTCCTGCCGGGATTCGCTCTCCGGCAAGATCGCAGTGAATGTGCCCGGTTCAGAGCCGACTTCATAGAAGCTGCGCGCTTCGAGATTCCAGTTGATCTTCTGCGACGGCTCCTCCGGCGTAAAGGTCAGCAGCGCGATCATCTGCTTGCCGTCATTCAGTACCGCCGTGATGTCCACCCGGATTCTGCCGTTCGTGCTGCTCTGTGCTTCGGTCAGGCCGAGCTCCTCCAGCTTCGCCGTGCCGATCTCACCGAAATACTGCTTTGCCTGCTGCCGGTTATAGAGCATCCAGCCTGATGCGCCCGCGCCCAGCAGGACGACAGCCGCCGCTGCCGCAATCAGCAGCGTAAAGATTTTGCCGCGCTTTTTGCGGCGGATCGGTTTCTGCGCGGCAATGCCCGCCTTCTGCATCGCCGCTTTCGTGATCCGGTCATACTGCTCTGCGGAAAGCTGTTCGTTTTCCGCAATATGCTGCAAATCCGCATCGGCACCGTGCAGCGCCTCCGCGTGCAGATCATCAAAATAATCATTCATAGACATTGGGCTCCTCCTTCCAGATCGCACGCAGCCGTTTCAGGGCGCGTGAGAGCTTCTGATCCACTGTATTCGGCAGGAGGCCGAGTGCGTCGCCGATCTCCCTGCTGGACTGTCCGAAATAATACCGCCGCAGAATGATCTCGCTTTCCGGCTCGCCGAGCGCACGGACGGATTCGATCAGCTGCACGGATTCATCCGGCGCAGGCGCATTGTCCTGCGGCTCGGTCAGCAGCGCGTCAAGCGGCTCACAGGCCGGCTGACCGGTCAGCGCACGGAACCGGCTGATGCTGCGGCGCTTCGCGATCACGGCGAGCATCGCCCGCAGATGCAGCGCTTTCTCCGGATGCGTCTGCATCCATTCCCACAGCTGCACAAATACATCGCTGACTGTTTCCTCGATATCCTCCGGCGCGGCGCAGTCTCGGAGCCTGTTCCGGACAATGGTATAAACATAGCCGCCGTACTGCCGGATCAGCACGGGAAAACCGCGCTCCGGCTCCTCACGCAGCAGTGTGACAAGTGCTTCGTCCGTCATGCGGATGCCTCCTTTCCCTGTCAGGGTACCCTTCATATATTACAATCAGCGATACAGCCGGAAATCTGACAATATTGCGAAAAATTTTTTTCTGTGCATAAGCAATCTTTGACTTGACATTCTTCACGGGAATGTGAAATGATACTGTTGCTTCGGCAGCGAATTATCCATAAAACCGGAGTTTAGAGGTTTCTCCGACAGATTTATATTTGGGCGATGCGCAGTATATTCTCCTATATTACACTGCGAATACAATCGCCGGCACGCCGACTACATGGGAGTCCCTGCTCGCATCATAATGCATATAGAAATACAGCTTCCCGAACAAGCGGGAAGCTGTTTTTGGTGTGTGGTGCTAATACAAACAGGGATTTATGGGGCTGCGTATGATGAATAAGGTATCCGCTTCGCGGATGCTATTTTGAATGGGTGCCTCTATCGCAGGCACTGGGGCCCGCGAGCTCTTGAACGCTGGGGGAGTTTCGCGCTCTGCGGAGCGCGACGAGGGCTCTCGCCCGCTTCG
>DGSY01000148.1:1439-4382 GCA_002394125.1 Ruminococcus sp. UBA4350 | reverse complement strand
TCGCCCGCTTCGCTATGAGTTTGCTTTGCAAACTCACCTCGACCCGCAAGCTTTTTGAAAAAAACTTGACCAAAAACTTTGGATGACAGCGCCGGATGCGAAATGAGACTTCCACAGACCGTAAAATAGGCACGATCAGTGCCGTAACAGCGACGAAATTGATATGCTCCGCGAAACGGCGCCGTAGGGAAACGGCTGTCGGCCCTGCCGACCGACAAACTCCGGTTTGTATTCTGAACACATTTCCGGATAAGACAATAGCTTAATATGATTCTCTGCGCTTGCGGAAGGCATACCAGATGCCGCCTGCCAGCACCAGCACACCGCCGATGCCGGTCGCCGCGATCCAGCCCTTGCCGCGCACCTTTCCGACCGCAGCCTTGCCGCCTGTCGGTGCAGTCACATCCGGTGCCGGCTCGGTATTCTCGTTATCCGGCAGCGGCTGACGGGTGATCTCCTCCGCCTCTGCATAGAGCATCGCCGCCTCCGTATTGGAATACAGCACCAGCTCGTTTTTCAGCTTCAGATAGCCCTTGCTCTCGTCATAGCTGTAACCGAATGCCTTGTCGCCGATTTTCTCCAGCGTATCCGGCAGATAGACCTCCGTCAGCGCCGGACAGCCCGCAAATGCATGGTCGCCGACCGATTGCAGCGCGTGGCCGAGCCGGAGATAATTCAGCGTATTGCAGCCCTCAAATGCCGATTCGCCGATCGACTTCAGACCGTCGCCGAATTCCGCGACCTGCAATGACGGGCAGTTCGCAAATGCCGAACGGCGGATCTCCTCCACAGTCTGCGGCAGATGCACTGTCGTGACGGCGTTGCTGCCCTCAAATGCGGATTCGCCGATGACACGGATCCCGTCCGGCACATCGACCACATTCTCCTCGCCGCGGTAACGGATCAGCATTTTGCCGAGCGTCAGGAATTCGTCCTTTCCGGCCTCGATCCAGCGGGTATTCTCAAACGCCGTCGCGGAAACATCCGCGATGTAATCCGGTGCATGGATCTCCGCGAGCGCGGTGCAGCCGTCAAATGCGCAGTCGCGGATGCTCTGCACGCCTGCGGGGATCGTCACGGACTTCATGGCCGCATGACCGGAGCAGGAATACGCTCCGATGATCTTCACATTCTCCGGAATCGTCAGCGCGGATTCCGAGCCGTTGTATGCATAGAGGATGCCGTCGCCGAGAATGACAAAATCATCCTGCTGATTCTCATAGAACGGCGTTCCGTCAAAGGCAAGCTTGCCGATATCGCACACCGATGCGGGGATCATGACATTCTCCAGCCGCTTGCAGCCCGCGAATGCAGAAGCGCCGATCGTCTCGCACTGATCGGGGATGATCGCTGCCCGCAGATAGGCACAGCCCTCAAAGGCGCTGTCGCCGATATGCTTCACGGTCGCGGGCAGGACAACGGTATCGGCATAGCAGTATTTGAATGCGCGCGCCGCGATATCCGTGACCGGCTTGCCGTCGATCTGATCGGGGATCGTGACGGTCTCCTCGCTTGTCCAGCGGAAATATTTGATGCAGATGCCGCCGTCAGCCGCGTCCTCATATTCGATCATGGAGAGCGTATCGGGCGGGGGAGCCGTTACGGGCAGAGTGGTTTCTGCGGGCTCGGTCGTTGTCGTTTCGGTGGTGGTTTCGGGCTCTGTCGTTTCCGCCTCTGTTTCCTCTGTGACAGCTGCGTCAGCCGGTGCATTCGGATCGGCGGGATTGGCCGCGGCAGCATCGGGATCGGCCGGTGCAGCCTCCGCAGCATTCGGATCGGCGGGAGCTGCCGGATCAGCGGCTGCCGCCGGATCTGCCGGTTCCGCCTCCGCACGCGCATAAAGCTGCATCGGGATACCCGCGAGCAGGACAGATGCGCCGAGCGCCGCTGCCAGCCGCAGGACTCCGTTTCTTTTGTTCATAGCAATGCTCCTTTTCAGGGCGTGCTGACACGAAGCCTAACACGCGTCTTTTTGGCTGATTTTGCTCCGTTCAAGGCAAAAGTCCGCATATTATGACAGCGTCAAAACGCCCTACATCAAACGGGGGACTCCGCTGCCGGAATCCCCCGCTTTTCTGTCAGACAGCTTGGCTGCAATTACAGCGGCATCTGCGGCTGCGGATGCTCAGCATAACCATCCGCACGGACGACCTGCACATTGTTGTAAAGGGTCATGCCGGTGCCGGCCGGAATCAGCTTACCGATGATGACATTCTCCTTCAGGCCGAGCAGATAATCGCTCTTGCCGTTGATCGCTGCATCGGTGAGTGCCTTTGCGGTCTCCTGGAAGGATGCCGCGGACATGAAGCTCTCAGAGGAAGAGGATGCCTTTGTGATACCGAGCAGGGAAGGTCTGGTCGTAACAAGACGCAGCTCAGTCTCGCCGGCGTCAATGCGCGCCTGGAGGCCTGCATTGATCGTCTCGACCTCGCGCTTATCGACCATTGCCTCCGGAAGCAGATAGCTGCTGCCCGGATCGGCGATCAGGACCTTGCGCATCATCTGGCGGACAATGACCTCAATGTGCTTGTCATTGATGCCGACGCCCTGCTGACGGTACGCATACTGGATTTCTTCGATGATATAGTTCTGGACTGCCTGCACACCGAGGATCTCAAGCAGATCCATCGGATAGATCGAACCGGTCGTGAGTCTGCTGCCGCGCTCGATCTCTGCGCCGTCCTTAATGCCGTTTGCGAGGTGGTAGTTGTAGGGGATCGTGTACGGTGTGGAGTCGAGGTTGGTCTCCGGATCGTGAATGACGATCGTCTTGATGCCCTTATCCTCGGTCAGCTGGATTGTACCGGAGGTCTTTGCGAGGATCGCGCCGTTCTTCGGACGGCGGGATTCAAACAGCTCCTCAACACGCGGAAGACCCTGTGTGATATCCTCTGCGTTCGCGACGCCGCCTGTGTGGAAGGTACGCATCGTCAGCTGGGTACC
>DGSY01000148.1:0-1379 GCA_002394125.1 Ruminococcus sp. UBA4350 | reverse complement strand
GTACCCGGCTCACCGATGGACTGTGCGGCGATGATGCCGACTGCCTCACCGACGGAGACCAGATTGCCGTTTGCGAGGTTGACGCCGTAGCACTTCGCGCAGACGCCCTTCTTCGCCTTGCAGCCCAGCACGGAGCGGATCTTGACATGGGTGATGCCGGCATCCGCGATGCGCTTTGCATCGGCTGCGGTCATGGCGCGTGTCTTCGGGATAAAGAGATCGGGGTTGTTCTCGTCGCGGAGATCCTCGACCAGATATCTGCCGACCAGACGCTCCTGAAGCGTTTCAAGTGCGCGCTCGCCGTCCGTGATCTCGTAGACCTCGATGCCCTCTGTCGAGCCGCAGTCGATCTCACGGATGATGACATCCTGCGAAACATCGACCAGACGGCGTGTCAGATAACCGGAGTCCGCGGTACGGAGCGCGGTATCAGCCAGACCTTTTCGTGCGCCTCGGCTGGAGATGAAGTATTCGGAAATGTTCAGGCCTTCGCGGTAATTGGAACGAACCGGAATTTCGATCGTCGCACCGGAGGTGTTCGCGATGAGTCCGCGCATACCTGCGAGCTGACGAATCTGGTTAATCGAACCGCGGGCACCGGAATCGGCCATGATATTGATCGGGTTGAACGGGTCGAAGTTTGCCTTCAGCGCCTCGGTGATCGCATCGGTCGCGCTTGCCCAGACCTTACAGACCTTTTCATACTTGACCTCGCCGGAGATATAGCCGTACTGATACTGCTCATTGAGCGCATCGACCTCCGCTTCCGCAGCAGCCAGGATTTCCTTCTTCTGCGGCGGGATGACGGCATCGACAACTGCGACAGTCAGGCCGGATTTGGTGGAATATTTGTAGCCGAGTGCCTTGATGCGGTCAAGCACCTCTGCGGTCGCGGTCACGCCGTGAACCTTCAGGCACTGGTCGATGATCTTGGAAAGCACGCTCTTCTTGACGACCTCGGTGATCTCCAGATCAAATTCATGCTCCGGATCACTGCGGTTGACAAAGCCGAGATTCTGCGGGATGATCTCATTGAAGATCAGACGGCCGGCGGTGCAGTCGATGATGCGGGAGACCTTCTGGCCGCCGACTTCCTTCGTCACGCGCACCTTGATCTTGGAATGCAGCGTGATGTCATGCTCATCGTATGCCATCATTGCTTCATCGACATCGCGGAAGACCTTGCCCTCGCCGGGCTCGCCGTCCTTGACCATCGTCAGATAGTAGGAGCCGAGCAGCATATCCTGCGTCGGAACAGCGACCGGCTTACCGTCGGACGGCTTCAGCAGGTTATTCGCTGCGAGCATCAGGAAACGCGCCTCAGCCTGTGCCTCCGCGGAAAGCGGCAGGTGAACAGCCATCTGGTCGCCGTCGAAGTC
>DGSY01000072.1:7562-8545 GCA_002394125.1 Ruminococcus sp. UBA4350 | reverse complement strand
AAAAGTGGTGCGAGTGACGGGACTTGAACCCACACGCCCTTTCGAGCACTAGCACCTCAAGCTAGCCTGTCTGCCAATTCCAGCACACTCGCATTCACTACTCGATTATTATAGCAGAAACAAACCGAAATGTCAAGGGGATTTTCGGATTTTGTGCAAATTCGTTATTCTGCACAAAATCCGTTATCTCCTGTTTGATATCATACCAAAAGAAACCGTTTCAGCAAGGTCAGGTCAACCGCGTTCAGCTTCCGGTCATCGTTCAGATCGCCTGCTCTCCCCTGCTGCGCATTCAGCGTCTCTGTGCCGCAGAGCGATTTCGTCAGAAGCACCGCATCCGCGATCTCAACGCTGCCGTTCAGATCCACATCGCCGCGCAGATAGTCCGGTACCGGTTCAGCAGTCGTAGTCGTGCCGGAGGGCTCTGTCTCTCCGCTGACCTCCGCAAGGCTCGGCTCGATATCATACCACCAGTCCGTCCACGGATTGCCGGCGCGCTGCTTTGCTGCGACCTCCGCCTTCGTCCATGCAAATGTATTATCGTAGAGGTGTCCCTCCTCATAATACCACTGTGCGAGCGCCGCACCCTCATCCGGATAGTTTGCGTAATATCCGTCATTATCACCGGTATAATTCGCCCAGCCGGTGTTATGGCCTTTCAGCGCTCCGCGGACGATCTGCCAGCCCTCCAGATCATAGTCCACGATCGCAGAACGGATGAAATGAATGATCTTGCGAATGCCCATATGATTGGAAATGATCGCATCATAGAAATTCTCCTTCGTCAGCGGATACCACTCCAGCTCCGGCACATCGGCCTCCTGCATGAACGAAGTGCCGGGATCATAAAACGCGGTGACGGCGGTTTGCAGCGTGCCGTATGCGTGCGCCGAGCTGACGCCGAAGCCCTCCGAAAACGCAGTCTCGATATCCGCGCCGTCGCCGTTTCCGCCGAGCGTGGATTCCAGTGTGCCGACGCCGAG
>DGSY01000072.1:0-7451 GCA_002394125.1 Ruminococcus sp. UBA4350 | reverse complement strand
AGCTCCCAATGCTCGTCGATCTCCTTATAGAGCGCATACTTGACCTGCTGCACGGTCATTTTGTGATTGATCGCACGCAGCTCTTCAACGCTCGTTCCCTCCGGTGCCATGCGTTCGCCGAAGTTGAACGGATTGCCGACGCCCTCCTCCTGCACATTGCGCGACGGATCATGCGCGATCTCTGCGGCATCGGCAGAAGCTGTCTGCGGGAACGGCATCAGCACGGATGCGGCCAGTGCAGCGCCGCAGATGCAGGCGGTCAGTCTGTGTAATATTTTCATAGCATACTCCCTCTTTCTTGCTCCGAATCTGCTTGAACCGGAGCAGGCGCATTCCGGTTCAGCGATCAATTTTATTGTATCACAGCAAAACCGGAAAGTCAACGCAAATCCTGCCATTTTTATCGCTGTTTCATCAAAATATGCTGTCATCGCCCGCTGAATGACCGGAGACAGCGGCGCAAAAAATGACTCCGAAGGCGCTGCGTCCTCCGGAGTCATGTCATTGATTCTTATCGCATCAGACCTGCGAATGCGTGTCAAGCCATGCGATCACGTCATCAACCGTCGTAAAGCACAGGCTCGTGCAGGTATCCGCGCAGCCGTAATAGATCGCGATGCGTCCGGTATCCGCGTCCACCAGATTCGCGCACGGGAATGTGACATTCTGCACATCGCCGATGCACTCATAGTCCTTCTGCGGACTGATGAGATACTCTCTGCCGCGCTTCAGCACCTTCCACGGCTCATCCTTGTCGAGCAGTGCCGCAGAGAAGCTGTAAACATAACCGTTGCAGGAGGTCAGCACGCCGTGATAGAAGATCAGCCAGCCGCGGTCTGTCTCGATCGGGATCGGGCCTGCGCCGATCTTTGTCGATTCCCAGCCCATGCTCGGCCCCATCACATGACGGTGCTTGCCCCAGAAGGTCATATCCGGAGACTGCGAGATGTAGATATCGCCGAACGGCGTATGGCCGCTGTCGGACGGACGGCTCATCATCATGAAGTTGCCGCCGATCTTGCGCGGGAACAGCACGCCGTTGCGGTTGAACGGCAGAAATGCGTTCTCTAGCTGGTGGAATGTCTTGAAATCATAGGTATATGCACAGCCGATCGTGGGCTTCCAGCCGTAGGCATTGCACCATGTCACATAGAAGCGATCCTCGATCCAGCAGACGCGCGGATCATAGCCGTACTGGAAATCCTGAAGCTCCGGCGATGTCTTGACAAACTCGATGCGCGATTCGCTGATATCCCAGTTGAGGCCGTCCTTGGAAAAGCCCGCGTGCAGCTCCATGTTGCGCGCCTTGTCATCGACACGGAACACGCCCGCAAAGCCGCCCTCGAACGGAACGACCGCGCTGTTGAAGATGCTGTTGGACATATCAAGATGATCGCGGCGGATGACCGGATTGCTGTCATAGCGCCAAATCACATCCTTGCAGCCTGCCGGCTTCTCCTGCCACGGCATATTCGGAATGGAAACCCCGTTGATAACCTGAACCTTCATATTCAAAATCCGCCTTTCTCTCCGCAATGTCTACGGAATTCTATGGTACTATTATACCATAATCCGGCTGGAATTTCAATAGATTATCAGCAGTATGACAGGAAATCATTCAGTGATAAAGCAAATTCACAGTTGTACAGATTATACAAATCGTTACTTGAATAATTGGCAGAACCGTCCTGTGCATCGGGTGAGGGCAGATATTCGCCGTACCACAAACCGAAGAACGACCAGACCGCGCTGTCAATGCGAATCATCTCCGGATCGGGGACTGCGCTGCATTCGCTGAGCGCGAGCAGCTTGCCGCCGCCCGTCAGATGCCGCAGCGAATGGAACTGCTCATAGCGGCTGCCGAAGTCGATCTCCGGCTGCAAATACACATCGACTGCGGCGATGTCGTACTGCGATTCCGGCACGAGATAACCCGCGCTCTGCCCGTTCCAGATCCAGATCAGATTGTGGATATTGTGATAGGCAGTCAGGCGCGTATAGAGCAGATCCCAGAGCTTCAGATAGCTGCTCCGGCCTGCCCCGCCCCACCAGTACCAGCCGCCGCCCGCTTCATGCAGCGGCCGCCAAAGCACCGGAATATCCATTTGCGCAAGCGGACGGAGCGTTTCCGCCATGCGGTCGATATCCGTCAGGAGCTGCACAGCCTCCGCAGGGATGCTGTCATCGGCGGCGGCTTCCTCCGGACTGCGCATCGCAAGCGCAGCGGCCTCCTGATCGCGCAGCGCCGCATGAAGATCGAATCCGGCATCCTCCGTATAAACAGAATCCGTTCCCGGCGCATTCCACTGCCACATCAGCCCGACGATCCCGCCGAGATACTGATGCCAGTCGGCGGCATCATTCACCGTCCGGCGGTCATTGCTGCTGCCGAGCGCACTGAACCGGATCGCCGGAAGCTGTCCGGTCATTGCGAGAATAGCGTCAAGCTCCTGATTGCTGCTGCCGGAGACATACTGTCCGGTCAGCATCTTCTCGCCCCAGAAGCCGCACATCGTTTCGTAGAGCTTCTGCGCATTCGGCGATGCATCCGGATCGCAGAGCGCTTCTGCGGGAACCGCGCTGTCATCCTCCGCCGCATTGTCATCGGCCAGCTCCAGATAATCCGCATCGAGCGTGCTGTTTCCGGTATCAACGGAGATCTCCGTTTCCCCCTGCATCAGAAAAATGCGGTGGAATGTGATGCGGACAAAGCTGCCGGTGCTTTCCAGCAGAAACTGCGAATTGACCTTGTCGCCGATCCGCAGTGTATGTGTCCCGGCGCAGTCCGATGCGAGACAGAGCGTCACGGCATAATGCTGCGTCTGGGGGACACAGACATGAAAGGTCAGCGCAGAGCGCGTCTGCGCGGGAACGCCCGCAAGATAACCGTTTCCGGAATAATCCGTGCGCTGATAGGCTCCGCTTTCCAGCAGCGGCAGACCTGCATTCTCCGCCTCCACGCGGACAGAACACGGCGCGGGCGTGATCTCCGGCAGCTCCAGCGTATACGGCTCGGTGCTGCGGCCGTCCTTTGCGGCGGTCAGCAGACGGCTGTATGTATCATAGCTGCCCTGCTCCGGCGCGGAATTGCGCTTCGGCACCGGCAGAAGCAGATAGCCCGCCGAGATCGCCGCGACCGTCAGAAATAACAGAAAATACCGGAATGCACCGCTGAGGTGCTGCATCCGTTTCAAATCGCTGTCAGGTGATACTCACCCTTCGGCACGGTCTCAAACTGCAAGGAACCGTCCGCCTCCTTTTCTGTGGATTTGCCGCCGAGCAGATATGCGCCCGCCGGCAGATACAGACGGCAGATGCCGCCGAACTGCGAATGCACGGTCAGTGCGGTCAGCCTGTGCGCCCGCCATTCGGCCGAAAGCACAAAGCCGCCGTATGCACAAAGCCCGCTGAATGCGCCGCTTTTCCACGCATCGGGCAGCGCGGGCAGCAGCGTGATGCCGTCGGGATCGGAGCGCAGGAGCATCTCCGCGATCGCCGCCGTCCCGCCGAAATTGCCGTCGATCTGGAACGGCGGGTGCATATCAAAAAGATTCGGATTCGTCGAATCCTGTATCAGCTTCGTCATGGCCGAAAAAGCCGCCGCGCCGTCATTCAGCCGCGCATACATATTCGCGATCCATGCGCAGCTCCAGCCGGTATGTCCGCCGCCGTGCGTCAGACGGCGCTTCAGCGTTGCGGCGGCAGCATCCGCAAGCGCAGGCGTCCTGCGAGGCGAGATCTGATGCGCGGGATGCAGCGCAAAAAGCTGGGAGATGTGGCGGTGTCCCGGCTCGGCTTCATCGTAATCGACCGCCCATTCCATGATCTGCCCGTACTTGCCGATTTCCGGCTTCGGGAGCTTTTCGGACTGCGCCCGCAGGGTCGGAATCAAATCACATTTTCTGCCGAGAATCGCATCCGCTTCGATCAGGTCACTGTAAAGCTGCCGGATGATCTGCGAATCCATTGACGGTCCCGCGCAGAGACAGCCGCGCTCGCCGCTTTGCAGACAATAGGTATTCTCCGGCGATACGCTCGGACAGGTCACGAGATTGCCCTGCGCATCCTCCGTGAGATACTCCGTGAAAAACAGCGCAAATTCGTACAAAATATCGAAATGCTCCGCGAGAAAGCCGCGGTCGTGCGTATAGCGGTAATGCTCCATGATATGGAGCGCGAGCCATGCGCCGCCCGTCGGCCAGACCGTCGCGGGCATCCAGAGATCCTGCGGCGCCGTATCGCCCCAGAGGTCGGTGTTGTGATGACAGACCGAGCCGTGCAGCCCGTACATATCCCGCGCCGTCTGCCGCCCCTGCTCCATGACGCGCCGCAGCAGCGCAAAGAGCGGCAGATGACATTCCGGCAGGCCGCAGCTCTCCGCCGGCCAGTAGTTCATTTCGGTATTGATGTTGACCGTGAAGCGCCCGCCCCATGCCGGCCACATATCCGCATTCCAGATGCCCTGCAAATTCAGCGGCAGCGAACCCGCACGGCTCCCCGCGATCATCAGATAGCGTCCGAAGCTGAAATAAAGGCCGAGCAGCGCATTCAGCGCCCGCGGATTGTTTTCCTTTGCGGCATTCAGCAGCGCATCCGTCGGCAGTTCAGCGGAGAGCGCCGCATCCGGCAGCGTGAGCGCCGTCCGCTGATAAAGCGCATGATAATCACGCAGATGCGCGGATTTCAGTGCGTCATAGGACAAATGCAGCGCCGCATTGACATCTGCAAGCGCCAGTGTCTCCGGATCGCCGTCCGGATGATAATAGGATGTCCGCGCTGCAAAGACAAGTGTCGCCTCCCGCGTATTTTCAACGCAGAGCTGATTGCCGGAGCGCGTGACCGGACTGTCCGACGCATCCGCCCGCAGTGCCGCGCAGAAGCGGATGCCGCCCTCGCCGCCGGAGCCGCCGTCAAATAGCAGCGCAAAGCCCTCCGGCGTTTCCGTGACGGCATTGCGGTCATAGTAATCGTCGCGGCCGTCGAGCGATGCCGCCAGCGAAAACGGCACCGTGCCGGTCAGATGCAGCACGATGCACTGCGCCGCCGCCGAAGCGAAAATCTCACGACGGAAGACTCCCCCGCCCTGCCGGAAGCTGACCGTGCAGAGCGCATCGTCCAGCGAAAGACTGCGGCGGTAATCCTCCGGCGCGCCGTCCGGCAGCGTCAGCCGCAGCGTGAGATCGCCGAGCGGCATATAGTGCCGCATATTCGGCGGACAGCCCTGCATTTGCGTAAATGCGCGCTTTTCCGCTTCTGCGATCCTGCCCTCCATGACAAGACGCCGGATCTCGCGCCAGTTTTCCCGCGCATCGGGATTGACGCGGCTGCGCTTTCCGCCCGACCAGACCGAATCCTCATTCAGCTGTAAAAATTCACGCTCCGGCGCGCCGTAGACCATTGCGCCGAGCCGTCCCGCGCCGATCGGGAATGCCTCCTCGAACCGGTCTGCGGGCTGCCTGAACCATACTGTTTGCTCCATAGCACCTCCGCATTCACGCATCTGCGAGCTTTTTGCCAATCGCCTCCTGTGCCGCGGCAAGCTGCGTATCCGCCTCGCCCTCGGCCTGCTCCACGATGATATCAGGCTCCAGTCCGACCTCGTGATAGCACGGCGATTTGCCGGTCGAATAGGTCGCGGTCGTCAGCGTCACGCCGCCGCCCTCCAGCTCGAAGGTCGTCTGCATGATGCCCTTGCCGAAGGTCTGTTCACCGACCAGCACCGCATCCGCATAATCGCGCATCAGACAGGCGAACAGCTCCGATGCACTTGCAGTATTGCCGTTGACCAGCACCGCATAGGGCATCTCCATTTTGTTCGCATCGGATTTGACGATCGGGCTGGATTCGCCGGAGCGGGACTGCGCAAATGCCAGCTCGCCCTCCGGCAGCATCGGATCGACCATCTTCTCCAGCGCCGACAGCACTCCGCCGCCGTTATCGCGCACATCAAAAATAAACGCCTTTGCGCCCTGATCGAGCAGATTCTGCCGCGCCTCGGCAAACTGCTCCGCCGTAACGGTGCGGAATTTTGAGACGCGGATATAGCCGACCTTATCCGGCAGCATTTCGGATTCTACCGTAACTTCGTCGATTTTCGCACGGGCGACCTTGTATTCCTTTTCCTCGTCGGAATCATGCTTGCGGATCAGCAGACGCACCTTTGTCCCGACCTCACCCTCGATTGCGGCGATCGCGTCCTGGTAGTTGCCGTCAACCTTGATATCCTCAACCTCGACCAGCCAGTCGCCCGCTTCGATGCCGGCCTTTTCAGCGGAGCCGCCCGCGGAGACATCGACGATCTGCGCATCGCCGGATTCCGGAACCTGTACCGTGATGCCGATACCGACATATACACCCGCGTTGCTGTCCTGATATTCTTCATACTCGCGGTCGCTGCGATAGGTGCTGTAGCGGTCGCCGAGGCCGTAGACATAGCCCATCAGCATTCCGTCAAGGACATCCTCCTCCGGGACCTCCTGATAGAATTCGCGGCGGACGACCGCATCCAGCTCATCGAGCCGCGCATATTTTTCGGCCAGACGGTCAATCTCCGAGACCTTGCTGTTGAACACGGTACGGCTGACCGAGAGCGTGAGAACAAATGTGACGGCGGAAGTCAGCGCCATGAGACTGAGCGCCGTGCCGAACCCGATTTTCTTTTCCAAAATGCTTCGTCTCTTTCTGTTTCTTTTATGCCGCAAACGGCAAGAGACATCTGTCTCCTGCCGCTTGGGTCATTTTCACTTTCTTTCGCTGAACGGCGCCTTAATGCGGCACATAGTTCAGCGGATTCACACGGTTATTGTTGATGCGCACCTCAAAGTGCAGATGCGGGCCGGTGACCTGACCGGTCTTGCCGATGACGCCGACCTGCTGGCCGACTGTGACCTGCTGACCGACGGAAACGGTCGCGCGCGCAAGATGCGCATAGAGTGTCGAATAGCCGTTGCCGTGGGAGATAACGACATGGTTGCCGTAGCCGCCGCCCCAGCCGTTCGTGCAGACATATGCGACTGTACCGTTGCCCGCTGCGCAGGCAGGGCCGCCGCTCGCGGAGGTCGGTCCGATGATATCCAGACCGCCGTGACCGGTCGTTCTGCCGGAGCCGAACGGATCATTGCGCAGTCCGAAATAGCTCGAAATGGTGTAGTTGCCGGGTGCCGGCCATGCGAACATATAGCCGCTGGGAACGGTTGCCGGCGGAGCCGCTGTGGTTGCCTTTGTGGTCGCCTTTGTAGTAGGCGGCGCGGTCGGCGCGGTGGTCGGCGCCTGTGTCACAGGTGCAGGCGGCTGCGTGATGACCGGAGCCTGTGTCTGCGGTGCCTGTGTAACGGGAGCCGGAGCCTGTGTGACAGGTGCCGGAGCCTGCGTGACCGGAGCAGGCGCTTCCGTCACGATGACGGGCGGCGCGGTGGTCGTTGTCGTCGTTGTGGTCGTCGTAGTTGTGGTCG
>DGSY01000101.1 GCA_002394125.1 Ruminococcus sp. UBA4350 | reverse complement strand
CCTCCAGAATGAATTTCGGACTGGTTCCCTTTAAAAGAACGGCCTTGCCTCCGGTCAGGAAGCTGCCGAACCAGTGCATCTTGGCGCCGGTGTGGTAAAGAGGCGGGATGCACAGGAACACATCGTCCTTGGTCTGGCCGTGGTGATTCTGCTCGACCTTGCAGGAATGCATCAGGCTCTCGTGATTGTGCAGGATCGCCTTCGGGAAGCCGGTCGTGCCAGAGGAGAAATAGATCGCAGCATCGTCCGCATCGGTCAGGATGACCGACGGCGTATTGCTCGGACAGTTCGCGGTCAGCGCGTCATAGCTCTCCGCAAATCCGGGACAGCCCTGTCCGACATAGAGCAGCATCCGGTCATTGCCGAGCGTATCGACGACCTCCTCAACTCTGCCGATGAATTCCGGTCCGAACACCAGAACCGAGATATCCGCCAGCCCGACACAGTATTCGATCTCGTGTGCGGCATAGCGGAAATTCAGCGGAACAGCCAGCGCACCGACCTTCAGGATGCCGAAATAGATCGGCAGCCACTCGATGCAGTTCATCAGAAGAATGCCGACCTTGTCGCCCTTCTTCACGCCGCGCGAAATCAGAAAATGCGCGAATCTGTTTGCTTTTTCGTTAAAGACCTTCCAGGTGATCTCGCGCCGGTAGTAATTGGGGCGGCGCGGCTCGATCAGTTCATATTCCTTCCATGTGACGCGGCGCGGCTCGATCACGGAGGGGTTCAGCTCGACCAGCGCGGTATCGTTGCCGTAGAGCGCCGCATTCTGTTCCAGTATATCAGTGATAGGCATTTGCGTTTCGTCCTTTCGCAGTATGATTGCAGGGGAAACCCTGTTATTTCTATTTTAGCACAAAAAAGCATTAAAGTCAAGTGATAATGCAGGCCAATACAAAAACCATACAAAAAAGCCGGCCGGCAGTGCCGACAGCCGGCCGGCAGGGCCGACAGCCGTTTCCCTACGGCGCCGCTTCGCGGAGCGTACCATTTTTGTCGCTGTTACGGCACTGGCCGTGCCTAATTAACGGTCTGGAGAAACATCATTCTGCACCCATTCGCTTCCGGAGAACTTTAGGAATAGGCAGCGGGTTCTACCCGCCGGTCTGGGGAAATCTTATTCTGCTTATATTCATGTCTGGAGAACTTTAGGAAACGGCACCGGGCACTGCCCGGCTGCGGAATAGTAATGTAATTTTTACTGTATCCATTGCGCTTTTTTGAATAATGTGCTATAATAGATATGTCAGACGGGAGAACTCTGCACTCCCGATTAGAATTGCCCATAAAGGAATGATGAATTATGAAATACGCAATCAGCAAACAGGACGGCAAGGCAGTCATCCGAATCAAGGGCTGGCTGGATTCCCAGACCGCACCGGAGCTGGATAAATTCGTCCGCAGCTCCCTCACCGATGTGACCGATCTGGTCTTTGATCTCAGCGAGCTGAAGTATATCTCCTCTGCGGGACTGCGCGTTCTGCTCTACGCCAGCAAGGTCATGCTCAAGCAGGGCAGCATGAAGGTCACGGGATGCAGCGACGAGATCCTTGAGATCTTCGAGATCACCGGATTCTCCGAGATTCTGACGATCGAATGAGGTGCGCCGCATGAAAACAGAGATTATCAAGATCGACAGCGATCTGCACGGCCGCGATCAGGCGATGCGGGCTGCCAGAAAATTCGCAGCGTATAACGATATCACCGGCAAGGGCGCGATGCATCTCCGGCTGCTGACCGAGGAAACGATCAGCATGGTCCACGGCATTCTGGAGGATTTCACCGGCGATCTCTGGCTGGAGAGCGAGGAGACAAAGACGGGGATGATCTGCCGGATCTGCCTTTCTGCGGATAAGCAGGCCAATAAGGTGCAGGAGGCGCATATCCTTTCTGTCTCGACCAGCGGAAAAAATGAGAGCGCCAAAGGCGTGATGGGAAAGATACGCGAGATGTTCCGCCGCAGCCTTCAGGCGGAATCCTCTGCCGACGAGGAGAAGCTCCGCAGCATGGCGGATGCATGGATGGACGGCGGGATTCCCGGCGCGGACTATGCGCCCTCCGATTCCAAATACTGGTCGCTCCAGCTTTACAAGAAGAATCTTGAGAAGGGAAAGAGTGAGGAATGGGATGAGCTGGAAAAGTCGATCGTTGCGAATCTGGCGGATGATGTCAAGGTCTGGCTGAATCCGGATTCCACTGTGATCGTGGTCGAAAAGATTTTCTGATGAAAAGAAAGGCGGTTCAGAATGAAGGAACTGGACATTACTGCGGTACTGGAAAACCTGGATACAGTTCTGCAATTTGTTGACACACATCTGGAGCAGGCAGAATGCTCGCCGAAGATTCAGATGCAGATTGATCTTGCCGTTGAGGAGATCTTCGTCAATATTGCGAATTATGCATATCATCCGGAGACCGGCCCTGCGACGGTGCGCGTTGAGGTCAGGCCGGACGGCTCTGCCGTGACCATCACATTCATAGATCAGGGCGTTCCCTTCGACCCGCTGGCAAAGGCGGATCCCGATGTCACGCTCCCCTCGGAGCAGCGGAAAGTCGGCGGGCTCGGCGTGTTCCTGGTCAAGCAGAATATGGACGACATCCAGTATGAGTATCTGAACGGAAGCAACATCCTGACACTGAAAAAAGAGCTGTGAGGTGATCCCGCTTGAGAAAGATCCTCTGTTTCCGGATCGGCGGTCTGCACAGCAGGATCCTTCGGCTTGTTCTGATTCTGCTGATCGTCACGGTCTCCGTCAATTTCGGAGTTTCTCTGTATCAGGCGCGCTATCTTTCCGATATCGTCAGCCGCACCAGAGACGAACAGCAGACTGCGATCAAGTCCGTTTCCGGTCAGACGATCCGGCAGCTGACAGAATCCTCTCTGGACAAAAGCAACGCGCTGCAGGCCTATATCGCAGACGAAATGTTTGCGGATGTCCGGAACGATGTGATGGTCTTAAAGCAGCTCGCCGAAACGCTTTTTGAGAAGCGGGAAGGGCTGGCTCCCTATCCGTATGCACGGCCGGATGCGGCCAATGACGGCAGACTGACTGCGCAGGTGCTGAGCGAGGCGGGCGTCGATGATGCGGATTCGGAATATCTCGGCATCGCCGCGCATATGAGCGACACCATGACCGCAATGTGCAGCCATTCCTCCTATATGCACAACTGCTTTTTCGGACTGGCGGACGGCACGCTGCTCTGTGTCGATTCGTATTCGGCGAATAAATTTGATGCGTCGGGCAGGCTGATGGATTTTCCGGTGCGCGAGTGTCCGTGGTATCAGAACGCGGCAGCGTCCCGGGAACTTTGTTATTCCGGTGTCGGGTATGATACATACAGCGGCAAGATCTGCGTGACCTGTTCGGCGCCGGTCGAGGCGGACGGCACACTGGTCGGCGTGGTCGGGATCGACCTCTTTCTGGATTCGATGGAGGCGTATGTCAGTGCGCCGAGCGGCAGCAGCTACCTCAGCATCATCAACAGTGACGGACAGGCCGTTTTTGCAACGCAGGGTAATCCGCTTTTCACTGTCGAGACTGCCGAAAACGCAGCAGATCTGCGCGATTCCGCAGAGAAGGAGCTGGCGGCATTCGTCACATCTGCCATGCAGGAGCGGACGGGTCTGCAAACGGTCAATGTCGGCGGAAACGCGTACTGGATGGCCGGCTCACCGATGAAAACGGTCGGCTGGTCTGTGATCTCGCTGATCGAGCAGGCGCAGACTGAACAGCCCGTACAGGAAATGCTCAGCTCCTATGACAGCATCAATGAAATGGCACGTTCCCGCTACACCAGCGGCCGTACCAGACTGCGCACGCTTTCCTTCCTCGCGACTGCGGGAATTCTGCTGCTCGGCATCATTGCGGCACTGCTCGTTGCGGGACGCATCGTCCGGCCGATCGAATCCATGACGGCGGATATCACAGAGGGCGCAAAGACCGGCAAGCTCTTTGAAATGAAGCCGCTTTACCGCACCGGCGATGAGATCAATGTGCTGGCGGAATCCTTTGAGGATCTCTCCAAAAAGACGCAGCAGTATATCGAGGATATCACGGCCATTACCAAGGAAAAGGAGCGCGTCGATACGGAGCTTTCGCTGGCATCGGATATTCAGTCGGCGATGCTGCCGCACGTTTTCCCGCCGTTCCCGGAGAGGAAGGAATTCGATCTCTTTGCGGTCATGGAGCCGGCACGGGAGGTCGGCGGCGATTTCTACGATTTCTTCCTGATCGACGATGACCACCTCTGTCTCGTCATGGCCGATGTCTCCGGCAAGGGCATTCCGGCGGCACTGTATATGATGATCGCAAAGACGATCCTGCAAAGCTGCGCGATGCTCGGACGGTCACCGGCGGAGATCCTGACCAAGACGAATGAGGGGCTTTGCTCGGACAACGAGGTCGAAATGTTCGTCACGGTCTGGCTCGGCATTCTGGAGATTTCGACGGGCACGCTGACGGCCGCCAATGCGGGACATGAGTATCCGGTTCTGATGCAGGACGGCAGCTTTTCTCTCCGGAAGGACAAGCACAGCTTTGCGGTCGGCGGCATGGCGGGGATGCACTATAAGGAATATACGCTCCGGCTTCAGCCCGGCGACAAGCTGTTCCTCTATACGGACGGCGTACCGGAGGCCGCAAACGGCGAGCGCGGGATGTTCGGCACGGAGCGGATGCTGGAGGCGCTGAATGCGGAACCGGATGCATCACCGGAGATGCTGCTGAAGAATGTCCGGAAGGCTGTCCGCGAATTCGTGCAGGGCGCGGAGCAGTTCGACGACCTGACCATGCTGTGCCTGGAATACAAGGGAAACCGGAACGGTCAATTACATTAAACAGGCCATTAGCTTTTAGGTGGTCGGGAAATTAAGGATAAAACAGATAGTATGGATTGCGCCCATATCAAAAGTTTCGCGCAAGCCTTTTCAAAGGCTTGCGG
>DGSY01000165.1:2118-10781 GCA_002394125.1 Ruminococcus sp. UBA4350 | reverse complement strand
CGCGAGGGGGCAACCTTAAGAGAGGGGAGATCCTAAGCTGCGAAGCAGCGCCGGGCGCTTCCCTCTCTTATGGTTCCCCCTCGCACCCTGCGGAACTGCCGACCGGTACTTGACAAATCCCGCCGTTTGTGGTAGGATATAGAAAAGCAAAGGAGGCATGAACCATGACTATGGAAACTATGACAATGCTCGCTGCACTGCCGCTCGGCGACGATACCCCGATCTGGCTCTATGCGCTGATCGGTATTCTCGCGCTCGGCCTGATCGTCGGCTCGGTCTTTATGAGCAAAAAGGCCAAGGAGCAGAAGGAGCAGGGCGGAAAACAGGATCAGGACAACGACAAATAATGCCCGAACAAAAGGCACCGGCGGTTCGCTTCCGCCGGTGCCTTTGCATTTCGGGAATCACTTCACATTCTTGGAAAGGTCAATGTTCAGTCCCTTGATGCCGTTCGCGATGATCTTTGCGACCTCGTTCGCGCCGGTCTCGGTGAAGTGCGTGAAGTCGGTGCCGCCGACCGCGCCGCCCATATAGTATTTCTGGACGGTGCTGTAATCGCGCTTGCTGAAGTCAGTTGCCATCGCCGCGCCGAGATCGAAATACGGGATGTTGTACTTCTTTGCCAGCGCCTGACAAGAGGTATCAATATTGCGGTAGCCGGCCGCGAAGGGCTGTGTCTGATTGCGGATCGAGAGCGTCGGGCTCATGAGGATCGGCGTTGCGCCCTTGTCGAGAGCGCCCTTGATATAGAAGGTCATGTAATACTCAAAGGAGCCGGTCTCCGGATTATCGACATTGCCCTTGGTCGGTGCGTAGCGCTCCGCCTTCGTGTAATCGCCGTCATTGATGCCGAAGTCGATCAGCAGATAATCGCCGGGCTTGATCTGATCGAGGATCGTCGTCAGTCTGCCGTTGTCATAGAAGCTCTTGGAGCTGCGGCCTGCGATCGCATGGTTCGCGACGGTCACATTCGCATCGAAATAATTCTGGAGGTAATAGCCCCAGCCCTGCTGCGGTGCTTTGTCTTCACGGTAGGTCTGCGCCGTCGAATCCGCCGCGATATAGATGACCGGATTGTCGCCGGTCGGCTGCTGCGGCTGCTGCGCGTTCGGATCATAGGACTCCGCGACCGGCTCATCGGTCAGCGTCAGCATCAGATAATCGAGATTCGGGCCGCCGTCTGCGGTATTCGATTTCAGCGTGATCGTGTTGATGCCTGCATTCAGCGGGAGAACGATGCCGCGCTCCTGCCATGTCGTCCATGCGCCGGTGCCGAGGAAGCTCTGCTTCCATGTTTCCTTCGAGCCGCTGACTGTGATATTCATTTCGCGGTCCTTGTCGGTGCCGTTTGCGATATTGAATGTGCAGAGATAATTGCCCTTCTGCACGACATTGACCGTAAAGGTCACGGCAGAGGAGGTGTTGTTTTCGAGATTCAGATAATCCTTATAGAGGAAGCCGGCATTGGTCGTTTCCGTGAAGCCCTGCGTGATCGTCTGCTCGGTCGCTGCGACCTTCGGATCTGCAAAAGCCTCCTCCTTCGTCAGCAGATAGCCGCAGAGCAGCACAGCGTCATCGGCCTCCGCCTTGAGGTCGCCGGTGACATCGGATGCCTGCATTCTGGTATACGGCTTTTCCGCCGCGCTGATGACGCGCTTTGCGAGCGTCAGGTCGATGGCCGTGACAGCGCCGTCACCGTCGAGATCGGCCTGTGCGAGCGGGATCGCCGCCGCTGCTTCATCAGCCGGAACGAATTCCCAGAGCTGATTCAGCGAGCCGTCATTCTTCCATTCGATCGCGTTTGCGGCTTCCTCATGGGAACCGCCTGCGATGCCGACATAGCTCTTGCCGTCGGTGACAGCCGTTGCAATGTGATAGCGCTCGCCGCTCTGATAGAAGCGGAAAAGCTGTGCGCTGGATTTCGTATCCGTCCAGATGCCGATGTTCGTGCCGTCCGCGGTCTTGCCGTCCGCGACATCGAGCAGATAGGTGCTGCCGCCGTCCAGCATCGAATAAATATAGTAGTCGCCGTTTGCGCCCGCCTTGAGCTTCCATGTATTCTTCTCTGCGGGGACAGCATCCGCCGACTGCGAGACATTCGTACCCTCTGCGGCCTTGCCGTCCTCGACGGTCAGATACATTCCGGATTCCGCATTGCGGAACAGGAACACGCTGCCTTCCTCGAAGCTGACCGGCTCCGCAGCGACGCCGCCGTTGTTGATCGCATCCGCCATGAACTGCGCCAGCACCGTCGCGCCTGCGCGGTTCGGATGCAGACCGTCCGACATATACATTGCAGAGACCTCGTCAACCGATTTGGTCAGGCAGTAATCCTGCCAGAGCTTGAACAGATCGACGACTTCGATATTGAGCGCCTGACCGACGCGTTCGAGCGCGGCGCCGTACCATCTGCCCTCCAGCAGCGGATTGCGCTGGCAGTCGCCGTTTCTGCCCTGCTGCTTGACGAGGATCACGCGCATACCTTTCTGCATGGCGCGCTTCGCCATATCGGTAATGATCTCCTCATACTGCGCTTCGGTGGTCTGGTTCTTTTCATTGGTATCGTTGATGCCGATTGAGATCACATAGATATCGCCGGGCTGGCCGTTCTTTTCGATGACATCGAACTGACCGGCCTGCATGAATCCGCGTGCATACTGGCCGGATGCAGCCATATCCATGACCTGCCACTGTGCAGTATCAATGAACTTCGGGAGCATCTGCGCCCAGCCTGCCTGTTCGGAGGTGTCGAGCGGATAGTAGTTGCAGACGGTCGAGTCGCCGCAGACCCAGATTGTCGGATTGGTATGCGTCTGTGTGGAGATCTGCTTGATCTCCAGCGCGGAGATCGAGAAGGGATAGCCGTCCTTTCCGGCGCAGGCGCAGATATTGAGCTGTCCGTCCGTGACCGGGACCTGAAGCGTATGGTAGGCATTATTGCCGGTCATGTTCACGATCTGGAGCATTTTCTCAATGCCGACGCTGGTGCGGTTCGTATTGCCGAGCCAGACCGAGACCTGATAGAGACCGTTCGGCACATCGGCGCAGAAGGTGTAATTGCCGGTCGCGGTCGCATTCTTGAACTGCACGGCATCGCTGAGCGCACCGGAGCCGGATGCAGCGACATTTGCGACATCGGTTCCGGAGGAGAAGCCGTAGCCGCGGGAGGCGTTATAGCCGTCCGCAGCGCTGACGCCGGTATAGCCGGAGGCAGTGCCGCCGCCGCCGAAGTCGAATTTCCAGTAGGTATTGGCCGCCGAAGCGGGCGCGGCGGGCAGTGCTGCCGCGAGTGAAGCTGCTGCGGCCAGTGATGTGACGGCCGCCGTCAGCCTGCGAAGGATTTGTTTCATGCAGGAGTCCCCCAATCAATTTTTCGGTTTAGCTATTTTCTTATTTTTCCGGTTCTTGTGCCGGCTATTTTTATCATACCATACAATCAGAAAGCTGTCAAGCAAAATCACGGAAACGGAGTGAATCGGTCAGGAAAAAAACACAATTTTACATCGTGAAGAAACTCTGTGCAAATCGACGGCAGTTCACAAAAAACTTGCGAAGCGTTCATAAACCGTTCACAGTCTATTCAGGTTTATTTTAAGTTTATCCTGTATAATAAGCACAAGGTTTCACGGAAACCTTGTTTCAAATCCCCCAATCCCCCTATGTTTTGTTGATTTTACTTCTCCTTGCAGCTATGTGACGTTCGTCACATAGTTTTTTCTTGCCTTAATATTGTTATATGATATAAATATAGTGAGACGCTGCCTGATGTATCGGGGAGTTGTAGATAAGGGCTGCATTTTGCGCTTTGCATTCAGCGGTGCAAGAGTTCGGTGAATGGGGGAAGACACCCCCTTCGGGGTTTCTTCCCCCAAGCCCCCATTTTCCTCGCTTTTGGAACGCTGGGGGAGTTTCGCTCTCTGCGGAGAGCGACCAGAGGCTCTGCCTCTGGACTCCGCAAGCTTTTTGAAAAAAGCTTGACCAAAAACTTTGGATGACATCGCCGGAAGCGTAATACAAACACCCCGATTGTGTTGCCGGATGCAGCAGGTATGCGCCGCGGATAAATGCAAAACAGACCGGAAAGCACTGCGCTCTCCGGTCTGTTCTTCATATTCGGTTTGCGGATCAATAATCCATGCCGCCTGCGGGCATTGCCGGTGCAGCCGGAGCCGGTTCCTTGATATCGGTGACAAGGCTCTCGGTGGTCAGCACCATTGCTGCGACGGATGCTGCATTCTCCAGTGCGGAACGCGTGACCTTTGTCGGATCCACGATGCCTGCCGGGATCATGTCAACATACTCCTCGGAATACGCATTGAAGCCGTAGCCGTTCTTGCCTGCGCGCTTGATGTTCTCGATGATGACAGAGCCCTCCAGACCTGCGTTTGCAGCGATCTGGCGGATCGGCTCCTCCAGTGCGCGGAGAATGATCTTTGCACCGGTCTTCTCATCGCCCTCCAGCGACTCGACGAGCTTCTGAACAGCCTCCGCAGCATTCAGCAGTGCAACACCGCCGCCTGCGACGATGCCTTCCTCGACAGCAGCCTTCGTTGCAGCGAGCGCATCTTCAACGCGGAGCTTCTTTTCCTTCATCTCGATCTCAGTCGGAGCGCCGACCTTGATGACAGCGACACCGCCGACCAGCTTTGCGAGTCTCTCCTGGAGCTTCTCGCGGTCGAAATCGGAGGTGGAGTTCTCGATCTCAGCGCGGATCTGTGCGACACGCGCCTGAATTGCAGCGGAATCGCCTGCGCCGTCCACGATGATCGTGTTCTCCTTGGAGATGACGACCTGACGTGCGCGGCCGAGCTGTGTGAGCTGGGTATCCTTCAGCTCCAGACCGAGCTCGGAGGTGATGACCTCGCCGCCGGTGAGCGTTGCGATATCCTTGAGCATTTCCTTGCGGCGGTCGCCGAAGCCCGGAGCCTTGACCGCTGCGCACTTGAATGTGCCGCGGAGATTGTTGAGGATCAGCGTGGTCAGAGCCTCGCCCTCGACATCCTCAGCGATGATGACCAGACGCTTGCCGGACTGGACAATCTGCTCCAGCAGCGGCAGAATCTCCTGAATATTGGAGATCTTCTTATCGGTGATGAGCAGGAATGCATCATCATAAACAGCTTCCATCTTGTCGGTATCGGTGACCATGTACGGGCTGACATAGCCGCGGTCGAACTGCATACCCTCAACGACCTCGCTGTAGGTCTCAGCGGTCTTGGATTCCTCGATCGTGATGACGCCGTCCTTGGAGACCTTCTCCATTGCTTCCGCGATCAGCTTGCCGATCGTTTCATCCGCAGAGGAAATGGTCGCGACTCTTGCGATATCCGCAGAGCCGTCAACGGTCTTGGAGTTTGCCTTGACCGTATCAACAGCCGCAGCAACAGCCTTGTCAAGACCTTTCTTGAGAATCATCGGATTTGCGCCTGCTGCGATATTCTTCATGCCCTCGCGGACGATCGCCTGTGCGAGCAGGGTAGCGGTGGTGGTACCGTCGCCGGCAGCGTCATTCGTCTTGACGGAGACCTCCTTGACGAGCTGTGCGCCCATGTTCTCGAACGGATCCTCGAGCTCGATCTCCTTTGCGATGGTCACGCCGTCATTGGTGATGAGCGGAGCGCCGAATTTCTTGTCGAGGACAACATTTCTGCCCTTCGGGCCGAGTGTGATCTTGACGGTATCCGCCAGCTTGTCGATACCGGCCTGAAGCGCCTTTCTTGCTTCCTCGCCGTATTTCAGATCCTTTGCCATGATAGATGATCTCCTTTCTGATTATGCTTCAACGATTGCGAGAATGTCATTCTGCTTGACGATGGTGTATTCCTGACCGTCCAGCTTGACCTCTGTGCCGGCGTATTTGCTGAGCAGCACCTTATCGCCGACCTTTACATACATGGTGACTTCCTTGCCGTCCACAACACCGCCGGGGCCGACTGCAACGACCTCTGCGACCTGCGGCTTTTCCTGCGCGGATGCGGTCAGGATGATACCGCCTTTTGTGGTTTCCTCTGCTTCCGTCATGCGGATGACAACTCTGTCAGCCAAGGGTTTGATTGTCATGATAGGTTCCTCCTGTTCTATGATCGGGCGCCTCCCGGAGGAAGCCTCCCGCTGAAATTAGCACTCTGTGCGTGTGCCTTTTAGCACTCTTTCTTTCCGAGTGCTAAACCTATTGTACCATGTTTTGAGAAAAAATCAAGCCTTTTCTCAATCTTTTCACATTATTCGGAGATTTGCACAATTCACGCACAAATCCAAGACGTCAAAATCAGCATCATGACAAAGCGCCCGCATTCATTTTCATGATATGCAGGCGCACTATACAATTATAATATAACATCTCCGCGGCTCTGATATATAGCTCATGCCGGCTCCTCCATACAGTATTGTGACAGGGCGCAAAAAAGCAGCACTGTCTGCACGGGATGACAGTGCTGCTAACGAATTGTCATATTCATCATCCGCAAAGCGCAACGGTCTATGGCGAACCGGCCCTCGGCGGGTAAACTGTGAAACTGCATTGGTGCCACATCCTCTCAGGTGAAATGAAATATGGTAACCTCTCTTACCTGTACATCGGAAACACATCCCTTATTCAGTTTCGTAGATCCTGTTCGTTGAATCCGGCTGTCAGATGCCGGAACCGTACTTCTGCATCGGAAGCACACCCTTTCTCGGCAAATATGCCGTTATTCGCGTTCGAGCCGAAATCCTGTCAGCCCATTGGAAACGCCTCCTTTAAGAGTATTTCTTTGCTTCTGTCTGTATTATAGCATATTATTCTTGATTTGTCAATATGTTTTGTGAGATTTCTATATATTTTTATATTATAACTAACGTATCGCCGGGAATTGCCGGAAACCCTGCTGTATCGCCGTTTTTCCGCGTGTCAGGCGGAAAATAAGGGAAAATATGGCAGCATCGTGTGAAAAATATCCAAACGGCGGGAATCACAGAAATTCAGTTTGTTAAAACTCTACAATTCGAGAAAAAAGACTTGCAATTTGAGGTTAAGAATGATATAATGACAATATGTATATGCGGCATTGCGCAAAAATACGCGTTCTGCTGGCGGCAGCCGATGCCATCAGCTGCTCAAGGTCGCGTACATAATCTACTATTAAGGAGAGGTTTGAATGAAATCACTTTTCAAGCGCACGCTTGCAGCGGCCACCGGTTCCGTCATCGCACTGAGCCAGCTCGCTGCAATGGCAGTCAATGTCAACGTCAGTGCAGCTGACACTGCTCCCGCCTCCGGGGTGACGACAGTTGACAAAGAGTTCTGCCTGAATGTTCCGGTAGCAAAGGCAGATCCGTTCAAGATCCTGGCATCTGACTGGAACGACAAGCTGGAGTCTGAGATGCTCGCAGCAGGCAAGAAGGAATTCTCCGCACACGCTTCCGAGCTTCGCACGAAGTTCATCAACCGTATGGCCAGAATCATGTTCTACGGCGGCAGCGCCACCAAGGATCAGGCCAGCCGGTTTGCTGCCTGCTTCAGCGACATCAATGTCACTGCAAATCCGGACGGCACCTTTACTGCAAAGGTTGCAATGTACGATGCAGCACAGGTCACCACTGAGATCTACATGGACACCATCGCAAGACTGATGGACGGCAAAGTCACGACCGATGACGGCAGCAAGCAGATCGTTCCGGATTTCAGCGGAGTCAAGATCGCGGGCGAGTTCATCATCGAGGGCAAGACCGATTTCGATAAGAAGACCATCTCGACTTCTGCAAAGTTTGTTGATGACGAGGGCAATGAGTACAAGGATGCGGAAAGCGCATTTGAAGTTGACGGCTACTGCCAGCACGTTATGAACGAAATCGGCCTGGCAGTAACTATCGCTGCAGATGATGCTGAAAAGGACGGCTCCAAAACCGAAAAGTTTACGGATGCTGTCAATAAGATCGCAAGGAACGGCTTCAACTTCAATCAGGATGTCCTGAAGGCTGCAAAGGCTGTCAACAGCATCAAGATCGAAGGCACTGATTACAATCAGGTCTATGTTGACTATATGGGAGAGGTCGGCAAGAAGCTCGATGCTGCAAATATTTCCGAAAGAAACAAGCTCCGCATCATCGGACAGATGATCAAGTATATTCCGGGGAACGCAAGCATGGCAGCTGAGGATGGACTGGTCAACCACTACTACAACTCCGCTGTCAACTTCTTCAACAATAAGTACAGCAACATTCAGATTGATCTGAAGCCGTCTGACGTGACAGATGTTCTGGACAGCGCAGTGGAAGCCGAGTATGCGTTCACCAACGGCTACTCCTTCAACGCAAAGGTCAAGATCGACGACGATCAGAAGGATGAGCTGCTCACTGAGCTGATTGCTTCCGGCATGACCGCACAGGAAGTCAAAGACAAGTACGGCTATGAGATCATCATTGACGGTGACGAGACCGGCGTTGATCTTGCTGACCTCAGCACCTATGAGTATGTTGCAGTTGATTCCTTCAAGACGATCATCTTCAACGACAGAACCAATGACTACGGTCTCAACACCGAGTTCTTCTATGATGTTCTCCGTGATGTTCAGGCTGTTCATATCGTGCCGAAGACCGTGACCACCACCACGACCACCACGACCGACATTACCACCACCACCACGAGTGAGGAAGGTCAGGGCGGTTCCACCACCACCACGACT
>DGSY01000165.1:0-1990 GCA_002394125.1 Ruminococcus sp. UBA4350 | reverse complement strand
CGGGCGGTTCCACCACCACCACGACCGATGAAGGCCAGCCGGGCGGTTCCACCACCACAACAACTGCAAATCCGGATGACCAGAGCACCACTACAACCACCACTTATGTCAACTTTGTTGCGTTCGACATCGAGGGCTTCGGTGATGAAGGTCTGGTTTACTGGTCCGAGGAGACCACTCCGTTCGATCTTTCCAAGCTGAGCGTTACGCTCCGCATCTATGAGGAAGGCGTTGACACCGGCAAGACCGTTGATGTGAGCGGCGCATTCCAGGCAAGCGCGACCGATCCGACCATGTGCGAGAAGCCGGACGGCATCGGCATCGCTGCAACTCCGGTTGCTTACAAGCTCACTGATGCAGAAACAGTTCAGAAGGCAATTCTGGATGCAGGCTACGATCAGGAGACCATCGAGGCAAACGGCATTAAGGAAGGCATGGAGGTCAGCGACCTCATCGTCTACCTCGTCAACCGCGGCGATACCGATCTGAACGGCACCATCGGCGCAGCGGACGCACAGTACACGCTGGTTTACTACACCGCAACGCTCGTTGCACAGAAGACCGCAGGCGAACTCCTTGCGGATCCGGATGCGACATATCTGAAGGATAAGGGCGACCTCGCTGAAAAGTATCTGCCGTTCTCGCACTATGCTGCTGACGCTGCAAACGGCGACGGTAAGATCACCGCAGAAGATGCACAGGCAATCCTCAGCTACTTCACTTGCTGGGTTGTTTCGCATATCGAGGGCGAATGGAGCTGGGACAACGAATACATTCCGGTTCAGGGTCACACTCCGCTTGAGGAGCTCCACGCAAAGCCGCTGAGCAAGGATACCTACTGCTCGGATGTTGCAGATCTCTTTGACAAGAGTCTGGCAGGCTGATCTCACAATATGTGATTCCGGAAAGAGCATGGCTTCGGTCATGCTCTTTCTTTTGCTCTGCGGAGATATTTCATTCATTTTTCACGAAGTTTTTTTTCGGCGGGTCTTGATATCTGTCAGCGGATGTGTTATAATATAAGAAGCGGACACACCATGTGCTGAAACCGCCGAACAATACAGCCATTGACGGCAGAACGGAGTGCTGAATATGAAATATGTCATTCGTATCCTGTTGCTGATCGCAGTGATCTTCTGCGCCTTCATCTCCGTGCGCTATGCGGTCGAGATGTACCGCACCAAGTATGCACCGCGCTATCTGAAAGGTAATGCCTGCTGAGCCAAGCTGCCCGGCATGACATATCAGCCGCATTGCGGCAAAAATCTTTGGAAAAGAGGAAAAAGCAAATGAACATTCGTTTTGAAAAAGCTGCGGCCCTCAAGGCAAAGCCGACCGATGAAACCAAGCTCGGCTTCGGTCATGTGTTCACCGACTATATGTTCATCATGGACTATGAGACCGGCAAGGGCTGGCATGATGCAAGAATCGTCCCCTACGGCGATCTTCAGCTGAGCCCGGCAGCGCTCTGCCTGCATTACGGTCAGGAGGTCTTTGAGGGACTGAAGGCTTATCGCCGCGCTGACGGTGAGATCCAGCTCTTCCGTCCGGAGGAGAACTTCAAGCGTCTGAACAGCTCGAATGAGCGTCTGGTCATTCCGGAACTGCCGGTTGACATGGCAATGGAAGGCCTCATGGAACTGCTCAAGGTCGAGAAGGACTGGGTTCCGCACATCGACGGCGCATCGCTTTACATCCGTCCGTTCATCATCGCAACTGACCCGTTCCTCGGCGTCAAGCCCGGCGATATGTATAAGTTCATCATCATCCTGTCCCCGTCCGGCGCATACTATGCTTCCGGTCTCGATCCGGTCAAGATCTATGTCGAGCCGAAGTGGGTGCGTGCGGTCCGCGGCGGTATGGGCTACACCAAGACCGGCGGCAACTACGCTGCATCCCTGATCGGTCAGGACGAGGCACACAAGGAAGGCTATTCGCAGGTTCTCTGGCTGGACGGCGTTGAGCAGAAGTACATCGAGGAAGTCGGCGC
>DGSY01000155.1 GCA_002394125.1 Ruminococcus sp. UBA4350 | reverse complement strand
TGTAGACATAGTCTGCATCCTCCGGAATGTCGAGATCAGAGCAATCCGGAATGTAGGAGAAGGTCTTGTCTGCGGAAGAAGCGACTCTGACGACCTCGCCGTACTTCTCAGCTTCCTGTGCAGCCTTCTTTGCCCACTGACCGGTGATGATGTAAGCAGCCTTGCCGTTTCTCATGAGGTTCATCGGGACCTCTGCAAAGACGAGCGAAGCACCGCCCTGAAGGAAGATAACCTTGTAGTTATCCGGAATGTTCATCAGCTCGCGGAGATCCTTCTCTGCTTCCTTGATGATCTCGTCATATGCCTTGGAGCGGTGAGACATCTCCATGACGGACATACCGGTGCCGCGGTAATCCATCATCTCAGCTGCACATTCCTGCAGAACCTCTTCCGGCAGAACAGCCGGGCCTGCGCTGAAGTTGTAAACTCTGCTCATTGTAATAGCCTCCATAGTAAATCATATTCGGAAACTGAACCTGTGCGGGAGTGCCGTACAGATGTATTCCTATTGTATAGTATACTATGTTTTTCCGATCTTGTCAAGTATCTGGCACAAACATTGTGAAAAAAATAACGATTTTATGAAAGCTATACAAGGTCATTCGTCTTTTGTTAAGACTTTCTTGTGATAGCTGCGTTCCTTGCAGTGCGGACAGGTCATTTTCCTGCTGCGGCCGATATGCGGCGAGAATAAGACCTGTCTGTATTCCGGCACCCAGCGGTGTCCGCAGTTTTTGCACATATAGTATCCCGCCCTCTGCTCAATTTTCATTGAGATATGAAAACACGGAATCAGCTGCAAAAAGCTGACAGCAATCAGCACGACGCGCATCCAGTCAGGCATATTCATATAGGCTGCGAGTAAGTCCAGCACCAGCATGAGCGCGACCGATACACTGCACATGACAATCTCAGTTTGCAGGAGCATCCTGTCATTCTGCTCTTTTGCCTGACGCATTTCGAGCATAATCTTCTCTGCGGTTTCCTTGTAGTTATCCATAGCGATTCTCCTTCCGTTGAGCAGGTCATTGACGGTAATGCCCAGTTCAGCGCAGAGATCGAGCATGATCGAGGAATCCGGCATATTTTTTCCGGTCTCCCATTTGGATACAGCGCGGTCGGAGACACGCATTTTCTCCGCGAGCTGTGCCTGTGTCATGCCCTTCTCTTTGCGGCAGACAGCGATGAATTTGCCGATCTGAATCTGATCCATGATTGTCAATTCCTTTCGTTTGATCGGGGCGGCGTCTTCCGCCGTCCTTGCTCAAAGTGTAGCACAAATCGCTGAAAATGTACAGGAACCGCTGGTTGAGTTACGTATTTACGTCATTTTTCTGTTTCAACTCCCGTGCAGCTCTGCGTTCCTCCGCCTCGCGCAGAGACATCGGACAGCCGCAGTAATCCTGCCGGTAGAGTTCATATTCCGCTGAAAGCGCAACCGACCGTGCATAGCCGCCGCGCTTTTTGAAGTCTGCCGGAAGATACCGGACGGACTCCCCTGCTGCCAGCTGCTCGCCGCAGGCGTTGATAAACGGCGCATTCTTATGCGGGCTGACGGAAAGCGTCGTTGTGAAATAGTCACAGCCGTAACGGATCGCCGCGAGCAAGGACTCCCGCATCCGCTGTGCAATGCAGCGCTCACAGCGCTCGCCCATTTCCGGCGTATCCTCCGCACCCCTGACCGCCTCCCAGAACTGCGCATCGTCATAGGGCGGCGCGATCAGCGTGAGCGGATGCGGATGCTCGATTTTTTCAAGCAGCAGCTTTTGCGTCGCGAGCCGATGCTCATATTCCTCACGCGGCGCGATATTCGGATTATAATAGAACAGCACGATCTCGAAATGCGGAACGAGCTGTTCCAGCACCGCCGTACTGCAAGGCCCGCAGCAGCTGTGCAGCAGCAGCTTCGGCACCGTGCCGGCAGGGATCGCCCCGATCTCTGCTGCCATTTCCTTATGATACTGCCGTTTCTCCACAGCCATCCTCCCTTTCTTCCGGATATCCGATCTTCTCTGCTTCATATTCCCAACGCATCGTATCCGGATCATACAGCGCACTGAGACTGTATGTGTCATTGTGATACTCTGCGCCTGCGACGATCAGCATGACAAGCGCATCCTGCGTATGCGAAAACTGAAAATCCGTCACCATAATCAGCTCTGCCAGTTCCGAATCAGCAGGAAGCTCCGTTTCTTCATCTGCTCTCAGCAGATGCCGCATTTCCTCCGCCATATGCAGGAGAATGTTTTGCTGATTGGCATACGCGGTATGCAGCTGACGCAGAACGGTTTCATGATCCGCATCCATATAGTCTTCGACCAGAATCGCATTCGGCATCTGCGCACCGAATTCCGGCATCCGGATATTCTCCGCTTTCAGAATACCGGACAGCGTATCAAGCTCCGCTTCGATATCCCCGAACAGCATCGGATCGGCAAAAGTCACCGTCCGGCAATATTTCTCACGATATGCCTGCTCATATTTCTTTCTGATGCGATGATTCCGCACACTGTTCACAAGTATCAGAATGCCGACAGTCAGAAAGAACAGGAGGATCACGCTCAGCCCGATCCAGTCTCCAATGTCCAGAGAAAGCATTAAAACAGTTGCCATCATAATCATTACATTATAAGAAAAGGGCGGAAACCCGCCCTTTTCAGATTATTCAACAGAAAGCAGATAGTAGTATACAGGCTGACCGCCGGAAAGCAGCGTGATTTCCAGCTTGTCCTTGAACTTATTGCAAAGCTGCTCATAAAGCTGCTGCGCCTGTTCCTCAGTCACATCCGCACCGTAGATCACGGTCACATAGCTCGAATCGCCCCTGACCAGCTTCTTCGTCAGCTTATAGGCCGCCTTGTTGACTTCCTTTTCGGTGAACGAGAGCTTGCCGTTATCGAGCGCGAGGACTTCGTTCTTGCGGATCTTCTGTCCGTCCAGCTCGGAATCACGCGCTGCGAATGTGACCGCGCCGGAGGACACCCGCTCGAATGCCTTTGTCATCTGATTGCGGTTCTCGCTGAGCGTTGCGGATTCGTCAAAGGCCAGCATCGCGGAGATGCCCTGCGGGATCGTTCTGGTCTGGAGAACGCAGACATTGCGGTTCGCGAGGTTGATCGCCTGCTCCGCAGCCATGATGATATTTTTGTTATTCGGGAGGACGAAAACGGTCTTTGCCGGTGTCGCATGAATCGCACGGAGAATATCGTCCGTCGAAGGATTCATGGTCTGGCCGCCTTTGACGACCTGATCGACGCCGAGATCGAGGAAGGTGCGCTCCAGACCGCCGCCTGCCGCGACCGCCACAAAGCCGAATTCCTTTGTCGGCTCGACCGGCACATCGCCCTGCTGCCTGACGATCTTCGCTTCCTTTACCTTGCCCTCGTGCTGAATGCGCATATTCTCGATCTTCGGCTTCGGCTCATTGATAAAGTGACCGAATTCGAGTGCCTTTGTCAGCGCAAGACCGGGCGCATCGGTATGCACATGAACCTTGATGATCTCGTCATCCTCGACGACAACAACGCAGTCGCCGATCGTTTCGAGATAAGCGCGGAGCTTTGCACCGTCAACAGATGCATCATTCTTCTCAATGATGTACTCGGTGCAGTATGTGAAATTGATCTCGTCATCATACTGTGCGACTGCTGCATTGAAGTCGATCGACGGATCCGGCGCAGCGGATTTCGTCTCACTCTGATCCTCCGGCAGCGGTTCGCCGCGGAAGGACGCAAGCATTCCGCCGATGATGATGCAGAATCCCTGACCGCCCGCATCGACAACATTTGCCTTTTTCAGCGCGGGAAGCATCTCGGTCGTCTGCTTCAGAACGGAATTCGCTTCGTCGAGAACGCCCTGCCAGAAGGTCAGCTCATCCGGATTCGTTTTCGCAAGCTCCTGTGCCTTGACCGCAGCCATGCGCGATACCGTCAGGATCGTGCCCTCGGTCGGCTTCATGACCGCCTTATACGCACCGGCAACGCCAAGCTCCAGCGCATTTGCGAAATCCTTGCAGCTCGCTTCGGTCAGTCCCGCAAGTCCTTTGGAAAATCCGCGGAACAGCAGCGATGTGATAACGCCGGAATTACCGCGCGCACCGCGCAGCATTGCAGATGCCGTAACATCCGCGACCTCGGAGACCGTGACATCATCTCCGAGCAGTTCAAGCTGACGCTTGGCCGCGCTGATCGTCATGGACATATTTGTTCCGGTATCGCCGTCCGGCACCGGATAGACATTCAGTTCATCGACCGATCTTCTGTTATTGGTAATCAGGATCGCGGCATGGATAATGGCCGCTTTCAGTTGTTTTCCACTAATCAAAATTTGCTCCTCCTCTATCAAGCGCGAATGCCGTCGATATACACATTGATCGCAGCCGGCTGGATCCCGGTTGCCTGCTCCACAGCATAGCGCACCTTATTCTTGATGCTGTCGGTGATCGCATTCAGATTTGCTCCGATGCCGGTCACAATATGCAGATCAATCACAAGCTGATTATACCGCGTGCGCAGCCGGATCCCGCGGTGCATTCCGCCGGAGGACATCGCAGATTTCAAGGTCTCAAACACTGAGAAGTCATTCAGATCTGCAACGCCGAAGCAATTAGAAACTGTATGCTCGATCAGCGTATAGAGGAAACTCTTTGTAATGCGAATACTGCCTATATGGTTTTCAATAACGATCATATTCGGCACTCCTTTCTTCAAGGTCTCATTATATTATAGCACAAAGTCCGAAAAAAAACAAGGGGGAACGCCGCTATTTTTTACGCCTGATGTTAAATCATCAATTTCTTCGCATTTACGAAGAAAAACCGCCGCGAAGCGTAATACTCCGCAGCGGTTTCGGGATATCAGTCAAGAATGAAAAGCTCAATACCAGGGAAGCAGGCTTCTGCCTGACGAATAAGGTGAGACGGAACAGCAACCATCGTGAGCGATTCGCAGTCCTCGAATGCGTCCTCCTCAAGCTCCTGCACGCTGGACGGGATCGCGATACTGCGCAGCTCCGAGCAGTCGGAGAATGCGCCGGAGCAGATCTTTTGCAGCGTATCCGGCAGGACAACTTCCTTGAGGTTTTCGAGTCCCGCGCACGCGCCCGGCCGGATCTCAATAACACCGTCCGGAACGATCAGCGTTTCCTCGTCGTGATAATGTTCTCTCCGCATCTGGCGGGTATATCTGCCGTCGCCGACATCAAATTCCTCGACCGCTTCCTCCTCTGCTTCGAGCCAGGTGATCTGCGCATCTTCACCGAACAGTTCCTCTGCCTGCCAGTTCAGAGCCTGCGGCATGGTCACTTCTTTCAGTTCATCGCAGCCCTCGAATGCATCCGAGGCGATATCCTTGACGGAAAGCGGAATGAAGATTTTTTTCAGGCCGACCGAATCGGAGAATGCACCGCTTCCGATCTTGACGATTGTATCCGGCAGGATGACCTCCTCCAGACTGTCGAGACCTGCGCAGGATCCGGGACGAATCTCGATATAACCGGCAGGAATCTCCAGTGTTGCAGCGCCCTTATAGTATTTTCTGCGCTCCTTCGATGTAAATTTACCGTCCGCAGGCACCTTGACAGCGGGCTTCGGCTCTTCCGGTGCGGACTCTGCCGCAGCAGGTGCATTCGGAGCAGCAGGCGCGGCGGGTTCAACCGGAGCCAGCGCAGGAATATCAGTGATCTGCGGCACAGGTTCAGCCGGTGCAGTCTTCGGCGCGATGTCATCAAATGCCTCCAGAACCGGCAGTCCTTCCGTAGTCTGCGTCTGTGCAAAGAACGGCGCCATCGTCTGCTCCGCAAATGCTTCATTGACATCGGTGAGTGTCGGCAGATCTGTGGCTTTTGCCTTATCCTCCGTCTCAAAGAGCGATGATGCAACATCCGCGAACGGCTCCGCGGCTTCTTCAGTTACGGCTTCTGCGGTCTCCGCAGTCTCGGCGACTTCTGCCGCCGCTTCCTCGGTCACGCTTTCTGCGGTCTCCGCTGTCTCGACGACTTCTGCCGCCGCTTCCTCGAACATCTTGTCAACGGTTTCCGTTACATTCGGAA
>DGSY01000183.1:8909-15308 GCA_002394125.1 Ruminococcus sp. UBA4350 | reverse complement strand
GTTAGGTTGGCAGACCTTAACTCCATTATAACACAGGAGGTCTTTTTCTCTCCATAGCTAAAGCTTTTTTGAACCCCCGGCTGAGCCGGGGGTTTTCTTTGCCAATGAAAACGGATATGACGCGAGGTCATATCCGTTTTCTGTATTCTGTATTATCCGATCGGGATGATCGGCAGCTCGATCACACCGTCATCAGGATCCGTCCCGTTATCCGGCAAAGACGGCTTTGCAGGCGCATCGTTTTCCTGCTGTGTATCCGGCTCCGGAATGAGGACTTCTGTTTCGTCCCCGTCCTGCACTGTCACAGCCTCCGCTGGCTTCTTCTTTTCGGATTTCGGTTCCGTTCCGGCCGCAGTCACCGCAGGATCGGCCTGCGAATACGCTTCGGATGCTGCATCCGTCTGCTTCGGCTTTGTGCTCTCCGCAGCCGGATCGGTGACAGTCTCCGTCACAGTGTCCGTCACGGAAGAGGTCACGGTCTCCGTCTGTGCATGGCTGTCCTCAGGCGCAGTGCTGCTGCCGCTCCCGCATCCGGAAAGCAGCAGTGCAGCACACGCCGTCAGCAGTAAAAATCTGTATCTCATGTCTCGATAATCACCGTTCCGTTCTCATCACGAAGCGGAGACGCGGTGATCACATCCTCTGCGGAAAACTCGATGATATCGAGCACGGGCTCTGTATAATTGTTCTTCATCATAATGCTCCTTTGCTGTTATTTCGGGAACTGGACGGTGCCGCTGACTTCTTTATCGGTATTGGTTTCTGTCAGTTTCAGATTGATATTTTCTTCTACAATCTCCTGACCGAAGATATCTGTCATGCGGAACCACAGCCCGGCGCTGCCCGGCTGGTCGATCACATAGCAGGCACCGCCTTCTGCTTCCTTGTCAACTGTTGTATAATTCTCGCCGTCCTTACTGTATTCAAACTTCGCGATCGGATACAGCGGATTGTGCAGATAGATCTTGAGATAGTAGATCTTGCTGTCTTCGAGATGATAGATCACATTGCCGCCGCTGATCTTGGCAGCCTGATCGTTCGCTGCGACCTTCCATGAAACACTGATTGTTCCTGTTGAAAGAGCAGCCAGTTCAGCAAAGGCCTCTTCCTGTAAATCAATATTATGACCGCTGCCCTCAGGCATCAGATCGGCAGCGAGCGCCTTGATCGTTTTGCCGTTGTATGTGATCTCGATCATGCCGCCCGCATACTTGGCATAATCATCCGGGCTCAATGCGCAGTAATAGATGTTATTGTCCGAACAATAGTCATCCAGATGGCCGTTGAGTATGTTTCCGAATTCCGCTTTGTTATAATGCGTTGCAGTGCCGGTGAAAGGTCCTTCTTCCTTTCCTGCCGTTTCGCCGGACGGCTCCTTGAAATTCTGCACGGCATCCGCATAATTGCAGAGCGTCAGGCAAACATTCTTTAATGCATTATCATAGCTGCCGGACACGACGGTTTTCATATAGTCCAACGCACCGAACGGCTTCGTTTCAAAATCGCTGCCTTTTTTCAGCGTAAATTTATCAAACATCTTCGCCGCCGGAACGGTTACAGACTGCGAAATATACTCGGTTCCGTCAACATCCTGCTTCTGCACCGTGTCACATCCGGTGAAATCTTCGAGATACTCCAGCGCTGCATCCATATCGCTGCCCTCTGCCGGGAGATAGAACAGCGAAAGCACGGTCTCGGAGCGCAGGGAAAGATTCATGCCCGCATAGGTGACAGGCGCTTTTTTGCCGGAGAGCGTGGTGTTGTAATCAGCGGTCGTAAACGACTTTGTATAGCTGCTGATCTTCTCCTTGGCCGCAGTGGTCTGTGCCGCCGAGAGTGTCGCATTAAACTCGCTGACATTCGTCTTGAACAGATCGCCTGCCGCCTTACCGTAAGCCCGCATCGCATCGGTCAGTTCCTTATAAGCGCCGCCTTTTTTCGCGATCTCCAGCAGATAATCGTCAATGGTAAATTCCGCTTCATTATTGTCGGCGGAAACGGACTTGTTCTTCACAGAGACAGTATGTTTATCTGCCATATCCTTAGCCGCCGCTTCAATGGAAAACTTGCAGCCGGTGTCGGTCTCGGTCACAACGACGGCCTCACCGTCGAGCGTGATATCATACTGACTGACATCACCGCTCAGATCGCCGATATAAATATCTACGCCGATATTCGCGCCGCCTGCGATCACGCCCATGCTGATCGAAGGAACAGCGGCATCGGCCGCAGAGATCATGGTAAGCGCACCGGCTGCGGAGGTCAGTGTCATGACGGCAGCCGCAGAAGCCGCCAGCATTTTTCTGAATTTATGCATAATATATCCCATCCTTTCCCTTCAAATATTCATTGCTTATATGTCTCCATTCAGCCCATTGCGGATCCAGCCCCCTTTCACCGGTCATATATAACAGTATTATACCATATTTTGCATAAAAATGCAATACTATATATAAGCCCAGTACTAATCGTGCCTATTGTTTATTCTGGGGAAGTCTTATTCTGCTTCTATTCGCATCCGGAGAACTTTAGATCATGGCTGCGGCACTGCCGCCGGGGGCTCCCCGCCGCCACTACCCGCCCCGTCAATCAGCATCCTCGCACGGTTATAGGCATTGACCGGCGAGCCGCTCGCATCCACATCAATGCTGACGACCTGCCCGCCGCATTTGCGCTGCAATGCCGCATACTGTCCCCTGCCGCTGACATGATTCGGCATACAGCCAAAGGGCTGAATCGCAAGCACCTTGCCGCCGCCCTGCCGCAGATATCCTGCCGTCTCCGCACCGATCAGCCAGCCGTCCCCGATCGCCGCCTCAAATCCGATCACATCCGCTGCATTCGCTTTCAGCTCCGGCAGCGGCGGCAGCGAGAAGAATCCCGCCTCCCGCAGTGCCGCGATCATGCGCCGCTGGATCGCGCAGAGCGCCGCACCGACTGCGCGGTATCCCGCCGCTTCCGCGGGAACGGCCTTCGAGAGATGCGAGTCGATATAGTACAGCACATACCACGAAAGCCCGTTCGTAAAGCTCTCGCAGCCGCTCTGCTCCAGATAGCGCACCATGTCCCAGTTGCCGATCGAGCAGTATTTCGTATACAGCTCACCGACCAGCCCGATGCGCTGTTTTTTTTCGCCGCTGCGCGGGATCGCCGCAAAATCTGCCGTGATCTCGCAGAAGCGCCGCAGCAGAACATGAATATGCAGATTTCTGCGTTCCCGCAGCTCCGCGCCGATTCGTTCAAGCCAGCGGTCTCGGCAGCGCTCTGCCGCGCCCTTTTCCGTTTCATAGGGGCGAACCTGCTGTACGAGCAGCATCAGCAGATCGCCGTAAAACAGCGCATAGAATGCCCGCCATACCATGACCGGCGTAATGCCGAGCTGATGCTCCGGATCAATATGCATCAGATTCATCGTGAGGACACGCGTCTCCGGAAAGCCCGCCTTGCGCACCGCCTTCCGCAGCACCTCCGAATAATTCGAGCCGCGGCAGGCGTCCCCGACAGACGGCATCAGCAGCTTTGTTTTCGCCGGATCAAAGCGCCCGCTTTTGAGCGCCGCGATCATCTGTCCGGCATTCAGGATGATCGGATAGCACATATCGTTATGCACATACCGCAGTCCCTCCTGCGTAATGCCGCGCCGGTTGTTCAGGATCACCGGCTGATAATCCCGCGTATAGAATGCATATTTCATCAGCGGGAAATGCGCATCGAGCAGCGCCGGAATCAGCAGCCATTGCTTTTCTTTCATAGCTGTCACCCTCATTCGGGGAACTGCACATTCCCTTTCTGCATTTCATCCGGCGTAAACGGAATATCCTCGTCGATCACGACCTGACCGTAAATATCCGTCAGCCGGAATGTGAACGGCCCCTCGCCGAGACCGGATGCCGCCTCAAAGTAATTGTAATTTTTGCGCGGCAGCGCGACAAATTCACCGTCCGCATTCAGCACCTCCAGCTTTTCCAGCGGATAGCGGTGTCCGCGCACCTGTATGCTGCACCAGAACGGGCTGCTGCCCTCCTTATACACATAGCTGACCGGCTCTTTTTCAGCGGCGGGCAGCGGAACGATGCGCCATGTGACCGGCACCCTGCCCTTTTCGGCGGGCGCGATCAGCGGGAATGCATCGGTATAGAGGTCGAGATCGCCCTTCTGTCCCTCCGGGAGCAGATCGGTCACAAGAACGAAAATGCTGCCCAGCTCGCCGGTCACCTCCAGATAGGCGCCGGCAAGCTCCGCGCAGTTATAGTCCGGCAGATTCATCGCGGTGATCCAGACATCCTTCGGAACCGGATCGAGCATCGCGCAGCCGCCCTCATAGCCGCCGCCGTAGAATGTCGCATTGCCGCTGTGAACAGTGCCCTTCGGTTCGAGAATCCAGTCATGCGCCGGCAGCAGGCCGCGCTTGATGAGCGTCAGATCCCGCGCATCGAGAATGCCGTCGCCGTTCTGATCGCTGTCCTCTGCGGCAGCTGCGGATCCCCTGCCGAGCAGCACATCCCGCAGCATCCGCACCGGATCGTCTGTTTCTGCGGCGCTGACCGCCGGAAATACCGTCAGCATTCCGGCGCAGACCGCCGCTGTCAGTCGTATCAAATGTTTCATCGCTTATCCCTGTGAGCAGACCATTGTGCTGCCGTCTGTGCGGACAGTCACATTTCCGCCCGTTGTGTAATAGGCTTCAATGCCGCGGTTCTTCAGCGTCTCGACGGTCTTGTCATCTGCATTCTCTTTCTCCGAGCAGCAGACGACCGTTGCTTTCGGCTTGCAGGCAGTGAGGAAATCTTCGGTCGTTTTGAGATAATTCCCGTGATACGGGAATTTCAGGAAATCGACCGTTCCGAGGTTCAGATCCATAATCTCCTGCTGCCGCGCTTCCTCGGCATCGCCCGTAAAGAGATATTTGATATTGTCATACTGCATGAACAGGCAGAGCGAGAAATCGTTCTCCTCGTTCTGGCCGTAATCGGTTTTCTGCGGGGCATAGAGCGTGAATGCGGCACCGTCATAATTCCATTCCTGCTGCTCCGTGACCGGTATCTGCGTGATCGCCGTTCCCGCATTGGAGGCATTCTGAATGAAGCTGAGATACTCGTCCGAATCCGATTTGTAGTCCGGCACATAGACTGTCCCGATCGGGAATTTCTTGACGACACGCGCCGCACCGCCGACATGATCCTTGTCAAAATGCGTAATGATGAGCGTGTCGATCTTTTCAATGCCCTTGTCACCTAAGTATTTTTCGATGATCTTGCCGTCGCCCTTGCAGCCCGTGTCGATGACCGTCACGGTGTTTTTCGTTTCGAGGATCATCGCATCGGCCTTGCCGACATCGAAAACGGTCAGCGTCACCGCTTTCGATTCATCGAACGGCTGCGCAGATTCCTGCACAGAGCTGCTGCCGGCACAGGATGTGACACCGAGCAGGGAAAGTACACTGAGCAGCAGTGCAGAGATTTTCTTCATCATCATAGATTCACCTCTTTATTATAATCCGAAATGCTGCGCAATCGCTTCGCAGACCGCTTCTCTTGTGTCGCCGCCGTTTTCCTGTCTGACCACGGTGAAAAAGCCGCTGTCTGCATATTCGTCATAATGCGCTTTGCTGTTGATGCGGGCAAGGCCGCGCCGATAGTTTTCCATTGCCGCATCGGGATCGTCACAGCTTCTGATGACATCCAGAATGAACTGCTTATCCGGATCGCTGCGGTCAAAGAAGCGATCCACGCTCATCGACTGCGGCGAGAGCATGACCGCGACACGGTGATGAGCCGAAATCTCCCTGAGAATGTCCACCGGGATATTGGTATCGGCGATCACCTTTTTGTCTCCTGCGCCGGATAACGCGATCAGCTCCGCGATCTCGAACTCTGCGGCCTCTCTTGCGGTGCTGTAGATCCAGCGCTCATATTCCTCCGGCGAACGCAGCACGAATTCCCGCCAGTCGGTCAGATTCCCGAGCCAGCAGATATCGGGCTGCGCATCGGGTGACGCGATGAGATCGGAGACCCGGCTGTGATAATTCTCGCCGCAGCAGATCATGTCAAAGCGGTCGGCGAGCATCCGGACTGTCGTTGATTTTCCGGCATAGGCCGTTCCGGTGATGAAATAGACATTCCGGAGATAATGCCGGATGATATTGTTTGCAATTTCCATAACTCCCGCCTTCCTGTTACAAACCGGAGTTTGTCGGCAGGGCCGACAGCCGTTTCCCTCCGGCGCCGTTTCGCGGAGCATACCAGTCTCGTCGCTGTTACGGCGCTGGTCGCGCCTATTTTACGGTCTGGGGAATTTTCATTTCGCTTCCGGCGATGTCATCCAAAGTTTTTGGTCGAGCTTTTTTCAAAAAGCTCGCGGGTCGAGGGCAGAGCCCTCGTCGCTCTCCGCAGAGAGCGA
>DGSY01000183.1:4150-8810 GCA_002394125.1 Ruminococcus sp. UBA4350 | reverse complement strand
CTCCCCCAGCGTTCAAGAGTTCGCGAGCTTGGGTGCCTGCGATAGAGGCACCCATTCAAAATAGCATCCGCGAAGCGGATACCTTATTCATCATAAACAGCACCGCAAATACCGGTTTGTAGAAGTCAGCTTCGTTTTTTCAGGACGGTCATCGCGGCATAGTGCAGCACATCAAATTCCTCCGGTGCGATACGCTCCAGCAAAGCGCGATGCTCCGCATCCCACTGTGCAAGCTGCTCCGGCGAAAGCGATGCCCCGACGCCGCGGCAGGCGCGCATCCGACCGTGCCATGCCTGACGCGTAAAATGCACCGGCAGATCATAAACGATCTGCTCCTGCACCGTGAAGCTGTTCAGCGCTTCATCAGGCGGCGTGATCGGATGCCGCGTATCACCGGCGCCCGTCCAGCCCGGATTGTATTTCAGCACCAGCGCTTCGGACGCACCGGCAATGGGATCCTCCGCGGCGAGCCAGCCCATATAGAGCAGGATCAGCGTACCCTCCGGCTTCAGCATCCGCGCAATATTCGGATATGCCCGCGCCGGATCAAAATACCAGTAGCACTGGCAGGCGGTCACAACATCGAACGCCCCGTCCGGGAACGCGGTATCCTCGGCAGATGCCGCCGCAAATACGATCTGCATCCCGTTTTCAGCGGCAAGGCGCTTTGCCTGTCCGATCTGCTCCGGCGAGATATCCGTCCCGCACCACTGTGCGCCGTACCGATAAAGACTGCGCGGGAGTACGCCGGTTCCCGTGCCGAGATCCAGCACACGCTGTCCCTCTGTGCAGAATCCGCGTCTGACAATATTCTCATAGAATCCGGCGGGATAGATGTCGCGGTACTTCGCATAATCCTCCGAGGTCCTGCCCCAGTCGAAGGCCTTTCCGCCGTCGATATTCCGGTCAATGATATCCATATGCTTATTCTCCTGTACTGTATGTCTGCCGGATCAGCGGGCGCGGCGCGGGCTGTGCTTCCGCAATGGTGACCGCCTGCCGGAGCATCTGTTCTGCTTCATCGAGCTGCGATTCCTTTGCCGCATACATGGTCAGCAGCGGGCTGTCGTCGCTGACGGCATCGCCGTATTTCGCATGGAGCACGATGCCCGCCGCCGGATCAATGCTGTCCGCTTTGGTCATGCGTCCCGCACCGAGCAGCACGGAGGCTCTGCCGATCTGCTCGCTGTCCATACCGGCGATCCAGCCGCGCTGTCCGGCCGTCAGGATACGGCTGCACCGTGCCTGCGGCAGGCGTGACGGATCCTCCGTCACGCGGGGATCGCCGCCCTGCGCCGCGATCATCTGCGCAAAGCGCTCCAGCGCAGTGCCTTCCGTCACCGCATTCTGCGCTGCCTCACGGCACTGCGCCGCCGAGCCCATACCGGTCATGGCAAGCAGCTCTGCCGCAAGCGTGATGCAGAACTGTCCCAACTCACTGTCAGAATCGCCCGCAAGCACCTCGATCGCCTCGCGCACCTCCAGCGCATTGCCGATGCACATACCGAGCGGCCTGTCCATATCGGTCAGAACGGCAGTGCAGTGCCGGCGGTCGGCCTTTGCCGCAGCGAGCATCAGTCTTGCAAGCTCCGCCGCATCGGTATCATTCTTCATGAACGCGCCGCTGCCGACCTTGACATCGAGCAGGATATGATCCGCGCCGGTCGCGAGCTTTTTGCTCATGATGCTCGCGCAGATCAGCGGGATGCTGTCAACGGTCTCGGTGACATCGCGCAGCGCATAGAGCTTTTTGTCAGCGGGCGCGAGATCGCCGGTCTGCATCGCAACGGCAAAGCCGATCTCCCGCACCTGCTTCAGAAAGCGGTCGGGCGCAAGCGCTGTCGAGAATCCGGGAATGCTTTCGAGCTTGTCGATCGTGCCGCCGGTATGCCCAAGCCCGCGGCCGGACATTTTCGGCATATAGATCCCGCAGGCCGCCGCGATCGGCGCAAGGATCAGCGTGGTCTTGTCGCCGACGCCGCCGGTACTGTGCTTGTCCGCGACCGCGCCGGGCAGATCCCAGTGCATGACCGTACCGGAATCGCGCATCGCCATTGTCAGCTCCGCGGTCTCCGCATCGGTCATACCGGAAAGACAGACCGCCATGAGCCACGCGGATAGCTGATAATCCGGGATCGGCTCCGCTGCGGTCACACCCGCGACGAGCTGCCGGATCTCCTCCGCTGTCAGCGGAATTCCCTGTTTGGTTTTGCGGATGCATTCCCGCATATGAAACACTGCCATATCCTGTCTTCCTTTCAATTATAATGTTCGATCCTGAAAATAGTCTGACGGAACGGTGTTCAGAGCATGATGCGGTAAACATCCGCCTGTTCGCCGTCGAATGCAAAGCTGCGCTCATAAACGCCGCCGTTTTTGATGATCGTTCTGACCGAGGGCAGATTGTCCCGCTCGACGGAAAGCTGTAAGGACGGCATTCCCGCCGCCCGCGCAATCTCCGTGATCTGCCGGAGCATTTCCGTCGCATAGCCCTGTCTCCGCGCTGACGGCAGAACGCTGTAGCCGCAGTGACCGAAATCGCGGAGGAACGCGTTCAGCGTATGACGCAGATCAATGATCCCGACGATCCTGCCGCTTTCGTCCTCTGCGAAAAAGGTATCGGTCACGACCCAGTCCGGGCTGACGGTCTCAGGATCGGTATTCCGCGTGACCGCATCGAGCCACTGCGCATAGTCCTCCGTCTGATCGAGCAGCTCGCTGCCGTTGATGACGGTTTCTCCGCAGTCAAAAAAAGCCTGCCGGAACGCAAGCGCCTGCTGCCGGTGTGCGGCATCCGGCCGGACGAGTGTGATCTGCATGGCGATCCTCCTTCATATACGGCATCAGCCTGAAAGCACGCGGCTCTCAGGCTGATCCCGATCGTTTTCCCCTTTTTTACATATTGCTCAGTGTCGAGCCTGTATCGCCCGGCTGTGCAGTATTCGGTTCATAGCTTCCTGCGGCTTCTGCTGCTGCGGCCAGCGATGCGAGATTGCCGGCTGCCGCCTGTGCTGCGGTGGGTGCAGACGGTGCTGCGGGTGCTGCGGGCGCTGCCGGTGCAGCATCGCTGTTCGCATCCTTCTTCGCGAGTCTGCCGTCCTCTGCAAACTCCTTCTCATCATAATCGCCTTCCAGCCAGCCGACGCGCTGCATCTGCTTCACCGGAATGCGCTTCAGCGGAGAATACTGGAATTTCGGACAGTGGAATTCCGCATCCACCATGCCCTTCTTCGTGCAGAGAACCTTGTTGCCGTCGCTGGAGCGCTTGCCGTGCTCGCAGTATTCACATTTCGGTTCGATCGCCTTTCCAAAGTACTTACCGCCCTTGGAGAATACATCAAAAAGTCCCATTTTGGTCACCTCATTTAACAGACAGCCCGCATATCCGGTTGACGATGCGTCTCTGCCCGACTATTTTCTCCATTATAGCATATTTTTTTGAGTTTGTCTAGTCCTTTTTTATAAGAATCGGAAATCCGGTACAAAAAATCAGCAGCGCCGGGAGCGGCGAACCGGTTCGGGATACAGAGACCTGCGGCGCAAAGGCCGGAACGCTCTCCGGCAGGGCGATCAGACCGGCGAACAGAAAGACGATCCCGCCGACGGCTGCGGCTGCGGCCATGCGGAAAAGCAGCAGTCTGCCGGGATGCAGTCCGGATACGCCGAGCGCGATGCACTGTGCATGAACGCAGATCCCGCCGAAGGCGAGCAGTCCGGCGGAGACCGCGAGCAGCGTCCGGAAATGCAGGCCGCAGTGCAGCAGCGCGGGGAGCTGCGTGATATCGGTCAGGACAGTGCAGAGCGCCCGCAGCAGCGGATGCGGGATCCTCTCCATGCCCGAAAGCCGCATCGCCGCACCGAAGAACAATACCATGCCGCAGATGCCGCCGAGACTGCGCATCGCACCGGAGACCGAACCGGTCAGCGTTTCCGCAGAGAGCCGGACTGCGGGCGCATCGGCATCACAGCCTGCGCTGTGCCGCGGGCGCAGAAAAATGAGCAGCAGCAGATTGACGGACACGCACGCGCCGAGAATCAGTCCGCCCGCCGCTGCGCTCCCGAAAAGCTGTACGCCCGCCAATCCGACGAGAAACGCCGGCCCGCCGCCGAAGCAGGCATAAGATGCGCGCGCGGCATCATCCGGATGCAGCCGCCCCTGCTCCGCCATCTGCCGCAGGAGCATCGCGCCGACCGGATAGCCCGCGGTCTGGCTGATGAGGAACACGGTCAGCAGCTCCGGCGGAATGCGCATCAGCCTTGCCGGAACGCGCAGCCGGTATCCGAGCCACGCCGCCGCGCCGCTGGCAGTCAGCATATTTGCAAGCACCATACAGCCGAACAGCGAGGGGATCAGCGTTTCGAGACAGTACGCGATCCGCAGCCGGAGCATTTCGGCGGCAGCATCGGCATTGAGCGCCGCCGCAGCCGTCACGATGAGCAGAAGCGCAGTGATCCGGAATCCTGCACTTCGACGTAGAATCTCCATTTTTACACCTCCCGCATCGCATTGTCGTATTTCACGAATATGCTGAATATACTGAAAACAGAACTTAAGGAACCACTGATTAAACCCCGCCTGACGACCGGAGCCCGGCTGGTAGCTTGGCACGCAATCTGCTTGCATATTTTCCGTCATCTTGCACGAAAACTCCTTGCTGGG
>DGSY01000183.1:0-4010 GCA_002394125.1 Ruminococcus sp. UBA4350 | reverse complement strand
GCACCAGATTTAATCAGTGCTTCCTAAGAAAGGATGATCGCCGTGAATCAGAAACCGATCTTTGCCGACCGCATCGAGCTTTCCGGCAATACGGATATTTATTTCGACCGCTGCCGCCGTCTGCTGGAGTGTACGGATATGCTGATGCTGCTGGAGGCAGGCGGCCACCGCATCGCCGTCTGGGGGCATTCGCTGTCCGCCTCCGATTACAGCAGCAGCGGCCTGCATATCAGCGGAGAGATCCGCGCAATCGAATTCGACGGCGGACTGTGAGCCGCAGCGGGGAGGTATTATGGCAGAGATCCGTTTTTCGGCATCGGGCGGCCGGCTCGCGGCCTTTCGCGATGCACTCCGGCAGAGCGGGATCCGCTGCCGCAGTCAGCAGATCCGGATGCAGCAGTTTCATGCGGTGATCGCAGCGCGGGACTGGAAAACGGTCTGCGCACTGGCGGCGCAATATGCCGTCACGCCGGAGATCCGGTCGCGGCGCGGCCTGCGCTTCCGCCTGCGCCCTTACCGATTCCGCATCGGCCTGCCTGCGGGACTGCTCCTCGGCGGCTTATTTCTGTACTGGTGCAATGCATCCGTCCGGAGCATCGAGATCCGCGGAAATGCGCGTGTTTCCGATGCCGAGATCCTGACGGCGCTGGAAACGCTCGGCGTGGTGCAGGGCGTCCCGTTCCGCGAGATCCCGTATACCTATGTCGAACAGCAGATGCGCCTTGCCGTCAGCGATATCGAATGGATCACGATCCGGCATGAGGGCGGGCGGCTGCTGGTCGAGCTCACCGAGGAGACCGATCCGCCCGCGCTGACAAGCGACCGCATCCCGACAAACTACATCGCCGCAGTGCCCGCGCAGATCACGAAAATGGATATCCGCGGGGGCAAAGCGATGAAGGCGGTCGGCGATCTCGTCAAGCCCGGCGATCTGCTGATCTCCGGCACCGAGGAGGACAAATTCGGCGCCTGCCGCTATTATCATGCGGACGGCATTGTCACCGGCATCTATCCGGACAGCTTCACGCAGATGCAGCCGTTCGTCGCGGAGCTGCCGGTACGCGGGGAAACGGTCACGAACACCGTGCTTTCCGTATTCGGACAGCGCATCCCGCTGACGCTCGGCTTCGTCCCGCCCCGCCGCACGGACAGCATCATCTACGAGGAGGACCGCGAACCGCTGATGCTGCTCGGCCGCGCACTCCCGCTGACGCTTCTGCGCTGCCGGTATACCCGTCAGGCATCGGCGATCACGGTCTTCTCGGAGGACGAAGCCCGCGCCGCTCTGGAGGAAGCTGCCGCCCGCTATGAGCAGAATCTCCATGCCGATGATACGCTAATCAGCAAAAAAGCTGAATTTCAGCGGACAGATTTGGGCATATTGCTGAATATCAACTATGTTTTCGAGGGTGTCATCGGGAAAACTAGTGAAATTTTTGTGAAATTATCCTAAAACTATTCCATTTTTCATTCGTTTGTGGTATAATGGAGATAGAATTTTATAATGTGCTTACTGTGTAAAGAAGTGTCTCCGACGGATCTGTAACGGGGCTCTGCGTCCTCACACAGATTCATCGGGAGACACCTCTGTATCCGATCCGCACAGCAGCGCAATCCAAACAAAGGAGACGGTCAAAGTATCACATGGCAGAACAAATTTGGAATGCAGCGAGTCCTGATGAGATCGCTGCGGTATTCGGCAGCTATGACGCGAACCTGAACCTCATCCAGAAGCGGTTTCAGGTCGTGATCGTCAACCGCGGAGACGGTGTCAAGATCACCGGCCCGGAGCAGAATGTCAGAATGGCGGCAAGCGCAATGGATGTGCTGCTGCAAAATGTCCGCAAGGGCAGCGGCCTGACCGATCAGACCGTGCGCTATGTCGTTTCGATGGTCGCGGACAATGCGGCGGAGGAGGTCAGAACGCTGAGCGCGGATGCTGTCAGCATCACCGTGACCGGCAAGCCGATCCGCCCGCGCACCGTCGGCCAGAAGCACTACCTCGACGCGATCGCGTCGAATACAATCGTGCTGGGCATCGGCCCCGCCGGTACCGGCAAGACCTATCTCGCCGTCGCAATGGCGGTCAAGGCGCTGAAGGCGCATGAGATCAGCCGCATCATCCTGACAAGACCTGCCGTCGAAGCCGGTGAAAAGCTCGGCTTCCTGCCCGGCGATTTGCAGGACAAGGTCGATCCCTATCTACGCCCGCTCTACGATGCACTCTTTGAAATGCTCGGCACGGAGACCGTCGAGCGCGATCTGGAAAAGAATATCATCGAGATCGCACCGCTCGCCTATATGCGCGGCCGCACGCTCGACAATGCGTTCATCATTCTCGATGAAGCGCAGAACACCACCTCCGAGCAGATCAAAATGTTCCTCACCCGTCTCGGCGAGGGCAGCAAAATGGTCATCACCGGCGACATCACGCAGATCGACCTGCCGGATCCGAAGCGCTCCGGCCTGATCGAAGCGATGCGCGTCCTGAAATCGGTCGATGACATCGCGATCCACCTGTTCTCGGAAAAGGACGTTGTCCGCCACAAGCTCGTTCAGGATATTATCACTGCCTACGCGAAAGACGCAGACAGTGCGCATCATCATAATACACAAAATCAACATGAAAGGAAAAGAAACAAAAATGGCTAAGCTGAAGGTTTATATCAAGGACACACAGCATGAGGTGAAAATTCCGGTCGGCATCCGTCTGCTGATCCGCCGCTGCTGTCAGGCAGTTCTGACCACGGAGAATTTCGGTCACGACACCGAGGTCAGCGTTTCATTCGTCAATAACGAGGAGATCCGCAAGCTGAATGCGCAGTACCGCAATAAGGATATCGAGACCGATGTGCTCTCCTTCCCGCTCTGCGAGGGCGATCATCTGGAGATTAACGCGGAGAACGGCTTTGTCCTGCTCGGCGATATCGTCATCTCAATGGAAATGGCGGTCAAGCAGGCAAAAATGTACGGCCATGTGCTGGAGCGCGAGGTCGCATTCCTGACCGTGCATTCGATGCTGCATCTGCTCGGCTACGATCACGAAAAGTCTCCGCTGGAGGAGCGCCAGATGCGCGAGAAGGAGGAATCCATCCTCGAAAAGCTTGGCTTCTCCCGCGATACGAGCTATATCGTCCCGGAGGAACAGAATTGATCCATGCAGGAAAGCAGTAAGACAAAAATACTCTTTGCGGCGATCGCCGGCCATACGAATGCGGGAAAATCCTCGCTGCTGAATGCGCTGATCGGCGAGAAGATCGCTTCTGTCAGCCCGAAGCCGCAGACCACGCGCACGCGCATCACCGGCATCCGCAATATCGGGGGAACACAGCTCGTCTTTACGGATACGCCCGGTCTGCACCGCGCACAGACCAAGCTCGGCAGCCAGATGCTCAAAGCCGCGAGAGAGGCGGTTTCGGAGATCGACTGCGTGATCTTCATGCAGGACTGCACAAAGTCCTTCGGGGAGCAGGAGCAGACCATGCTCGACAATCTTACGCAGCAGGGCACACCGGTTCTGCTCGTCTACAATAAAATAGATCTGCTGAAGGACAAGACCGCGCTTGCGCCCCTGCTGACCTCTGCCGAATCGCGCTGGCATCCGGCCGCGATCATTCCGGTCTCGGTCACGCAGCGCGACGGCCTTGACGATCTGATGCAGGAGCTTTTGAGCCGTGCCGTCGAGGGGCCGCACTATTTTCCAGAGGATATGCTGACCGATCAGCCGGAGCGCGTGCTTGCCGCAGAAATGGTACGCGAGCAGCTGCTCTATCTGATGCAGGATGAAGTTCCGCACGGCATCGCCGTCGTGACGGAATCCTTCTCGGAGCGCGAGGACAAGGATATCCTCGATATCTCCGTGCTGATCTACTGCGAAAAGGAATCCCACAAGCGCATGATTATCGGCAAAAAGGGCGCGATGCTCAAGCGCGTCGGCGAACGGGCGCGCAAAGAGCTGGAGCAGTTCTTCCGGATCCAGGTGCATCTGCAAACATGGGTCAAGGTCAAGG
>DGSY01000163.1 GCA_002394125.1 Ruminococcus sp. UBA4350 | reverse complement strand
TGGCGGTGCAGATACGCAGTCAGATTTTTCGTCAGATTGTATGAAAATGACGCCGCTGGGCTGACGCCCAGCAAAGAGTTTTCGTGCAAGATGACGGAAAATATGCAAGCAGATTGCGTGCCAAGCCGTCAGGCGGGATTTAATCAGTGATTCCTTAAATATTCAATAAAACGAAAGGAATGATCCCAATGCAAATTTCAAAGGAACAGCTCACACTCGTCAACGACCGGATTCAGGCACTCCTGAAATCCGGCAGCTTCTACGGCAAAAAGCTCGCAGAAGCCGGTATTTCATCGGTCAGCTCGCCGGAGGAGTTCTGCAAGCTGCCGTTCTCCGAAAAGAACGATCTCCGCGAAGCCTATCCGCTCGGCCTGATGACCGCGCCGGAGGAGGAGATCGTCCGCATCCATTCCTCATCCGGCACGACCGGTACGCCGGTCATCATCCCCTATACGCAGAAGGACGTTGACGACTGGGCGACGATGTTTGCACGCTGCTATGAGGTCGCGGGCATCACGAAGAAGGACCGCATCCACATCACTCCCGGCTACGGTCTCTGGACGGCGGGCATCGGCTTCCAGCTCGGCTGCGAAAAGCTCGGCGCAATGGCGATCCCGATGGGCCCCGGCAATACCGAAAAGCAGCTGGAAATGATGCAGTCGCTCGGCAGCACGGTGCTCTGCTCGACATCCTCCTATGCGCTCCTGCTGACCGAGGAGATCGAGAAGCGCGGCATCCGCGACAAGATCAAGTTGAAGAAGGGCGTCATCGGCTCGGAGCGCTGGAGCGATAAGATGCGTGCGCGGATCCATGACGGCCTCGGCATCGAGCTTTACGATATCTACGGCCTGACCGAGATCTACGGCCCCGGCATCGGCATCAACTGCGAGCACAATACCGGAATGCATATCTGGGATGATTTCATCTATCTGGAGATCATCGACCCGCAGACCGGCGAGCCCGTTCCGGACGGCGAATTCGGCGAGATCGTCATCACGACGCTCGTGAAGGAGGGCGCACCGCTGATTCGCTACCGGACACATGATCTTTCGCGGATTATCCCCGGCGAGTGTCCGTGCGGACGGCATTATCCGCGCATCGACGTCATTCAGGGACGCACCGACGATATGATGAAGATCAAGGGCGTCAATGTGTTCCCGAAGCAGATCGAGGAGGTGCTTGCGAATTTTTCGGAGATCTCCAGCGAATATCAGATCCGCATTTCGCATCTTGACGGCAAGGACACCATGCGCATCTATGTCGAGACAAACGGCAGCGTGGATTTCAACGGTCTCAGCCGGCGCATTGCGGAGCAGGTCAAGAGCCGCATCGGATTCACGCCGATCGTCAAGGTCGTGGAGATCGGCGTTCTGCCGCGCAGCATGAAGAAAACAGCGCGTGTCATCGACGAGCGCTACGACTGATTTTTTGACATATCACGCACCGCTGCATCCGGAATGCGGCGGTGCGTTTTCGGGCTTTTTCGGCAAACCTCTTGCAATTCCGACAAAAATATGATATGATGATAGAGCGGCGGCCGGAAAGGGGCTGCCCGATCATAATGGGGGGCGAATCATATGAACCATACAAAACGCCGTGCGCTGCTCTGCGCGGCGCTGATGCTCGGTGCGCTGACAGCGTGTACGAGCGAGCGCTCCGGCGGCACGGCCGGCTCTGCCGATATCACAGAGGTATCCTCTGTTGAAACGACTGCGCCGGAATCCTCTGCGGAGGAAACAGAGGTCACGACCGAAGCGACGACCGTCACCGAAGCGGAAACGACCGAAGCACCGGCGACAACTGCTGCGGAATCCGGCAGCTCCGATGAAAGCAGCGCGTCCGGCGAGAGCAGTGCGCAGTCCGACGGCAGCGTGAAGCTGACGCATATCACAGAGGGCGGCGAGGGACTCGGCGTCTTTGCGGCGGACAGCGACGGCATCCGCGGCGAGGAAATGACGGCCGGCTCGGAATACAAGAGCTGGAAGCTGGAATCGTGGTCGGGTACGCCGGAGGACTTCACGGCGACCTTCGTCTGCACGGACAGTGCGGGCTTCTCCGTCAACGGCACGGTCGAGGTGCTGCCGTCAAGTGATAAGGATGCGGCGGGCAAAATGGATTTCCATTCGGACGATGTGGATGCATTCCCGCGGTTCATGGAGGATAACCGCGGCGAGGAGCGCAAGGCGAAATTCGTGATCGAGAATTCAAGCGAGGTATACAAGATGCTCGGCAAGGAGGATCCGCCGGCGGAGAATGCGTTCTCGGTCTCGGTGACGATCAGCTCCGTGACGGTGCGCTATACCTCGGACGGCAGCGCGCGCGACACGGTCAAAGTTACGGCGGCATCGAACCGCTGATTTTACGGGTTATTATTTTTTTGAGAGGCAGGCAAAAGCATGAATTTTATGAAACGGACGGCGGCATTTGCAGCTGCGGCAATGATGGCGCTCTGCGCGGGCTGCGGCAAGTCAAAGCTGCCGGAAACCAGCATTCCGGAGTATTCGATCCCGGAAAATATTCTCGGAGAGGCGAGTGATCTCGTGCCGGATGTCAAGGTCGATAAGTATCAGGTGCCGGAGAATGAGGGCATGACATTTGTGAAGAACATGAAGCTCGGCTGGAATCTCGGCAACACCTTCGACGCATCGAATGTCAACAATATCAGCGCGGAAAATGAGCTGGATTATGAGCAGGCATGGTGCGGCAAGACCACGACGATTGAAATGCTCGCCGCGGTCAGGGGCGCAGGCTTCCAGACGATCCGCATTCCGGTCTCGTGGCATAATCATGTGGACGAGAATTTCAAGATCTCCGAGAAATGGATGACGCGTGTGAAGGAGGTCGTGGACTGGGCAAAGGACATGGGCTTCTATGTCATCCTCAATACGCATCACGACAATGAGGAAGATTATTACTATCCGGATTCCGAGCATCTGGAAAGCTCGAAGAAGTATCTGACAACGGTCTGGACGCAGATCGCGGAGACATTTAAGGATTATGACGATCATCTGCTGATCGAATCGCTGAATGAGCCGCGTCTCGTCGGCACAAACTATGAGTGGTGGATCGACCCGAAGAATGAGCAGTGCAAGGATGCGGTCAGCTGCATCAATACGCTGAATCAGCTCTTTGTCGATACGGTGCGCGGCACGGGCGGCGGCAATGAGACCCGCTGGCTCATGGTGCCGGGCTATGCGGCATCGCCGGACGGTGCGGTGAACGAGGGCTTTGCCATGCCGAACGATCCGGCGGGGCATATGATCCTCTCCGTCCACGCATACAGGCCGTATAATTTCGCGCTCAACAAGACCGGCACGGGCGACTGGTCGCTCGACAATCCGAGCGATACCGGCGATATCACGAACTTCATGGATCAGCTTTACGGCAAGTTCATTCTCAAGGGCGTGCCGGTGCTGATCGGCGAATTCGGCGCGATGAACAAGGACAATCTGGAGGAGCGCGTTGCGTTCTCTGCGTATTATACGGCGGCGGCGCGGGCGCGCGGTATGTCCTGCGTCTGGTGGGACAACAATGCATTCGCCGGCAGCGGCGAGAACTTCGGACTGCTGTTCCGCGGCACCGCGAAATTCAACTATCCGGAGATCGTTCAGGCTCTCGTAAAGGGAAGCGAATATCAGTAAAACCGAAAGGAGCGGATCCGCATGAAAGCGCTGCTTTGTACTTTACTGCTTGGTCTCGGCATATTGGGACTGTGCAGCTGCGCGGAGCAGAGTGAACCGGAGAGCGCTGCGGAAACGACAGCAGCGGTGACGACGGTCACGACAAAAGCAGCCACGACCTCGGCTGCGGCTGTGACAACAACAGAACCGCTGCCGGAGAGCCGCATTGAAAAGGATATGCAGCTCAGAGCGGATGCGGATTCTGTCGTGCCGTGGGGCTGCACGGTCGAGCTGGAGAACCGCAGTGACGAAAAGCGGGAGTATACCCGCAAATGCCGGATCCTGAATGCAGAGACCGGCCGTGAGTGTCAGATCCGCGAGGGCTATGCGGATGAGACCGCCAAGCGCTTCGGCATCCAGCCGGAGGAGACCGCAGAGCTGAACCTGAACTGGGCGGAGCATTACGGCGATCTGGCGAGCGGCAAATATCTGCTCCAGCTGATTCTGGAGGAATCGGAGGACGAGGATCCGCTGGTCTGTGAGACGGAGATCACCGTGACGGCGGAGGGCTATGTGCCGGTGCTGTCGATTGCGCCGGAGGACGTGAAGAATACCGGTGTGACGCTGACGATCGACAATCAGACGGATGTCGGCCGGAGCTATGTATATGTGTACCGGCTGTATGATGAGACCGGCGGGCAGCACAGGGAGCTTCTGCGGATGTTCGATCAGGAGGCGCAGCTCAATGCGAACAATTATGCGGCGCCGGGCGAAACGCTGAAGCTGACATTCAAGTGGTCGGATACCTACGGCGACCTGCCGGACGGAAGCTACCGCCTCGAGATCGAGATGCTGGCGGACGGCGAGGAGGTCGGCAAGACCTATCATGCGGATTTCAAAATCGGATAACAGAAAAGGGAGAGACGCGCAGTCTCTCCCTTTCTTTGTATTGCCTGTATGAACCGGATAACGATGCGGATATACTGAAAAATGAAAAGTCCCCCGATTGATCGGAGGACTATCAAGCTGTTTACTGGATTTGAACCAGCGACCTCATCCTTACCAAGGATGTGCTCTACCAACTGAGCTAAAACAGCATATTCACGCGGCCGCTTTGTGACCGCCTGTTTATTATACTACATTCCGGCGAAAAAGTCAAGCGAAAACGACGAAAAAAGCAAATTTGCTGTTTTGCACAAAAATTCAAGCAATTATATCAAATCTATGTACGCTGAGTAGAAAAACGCGGCCTGCGGCGGTGATTTGTTGCAATTCACGGCGAAATATGGTAAGATATACATGATATGGGAACAGGTGAGTGGAAATTGTTCAGCCTTTCCGCCAAGATAAAGAAAACATATGACTTTCAGGGAGGATTTTTATGCGTTTCGGAATGAAACATTTTTTGACCGCAGGCACTGCCTGCCTGCTCAGCGGCCTGATGCTTGCTGCGCCGGCTGCGGCAGTTGTCTCCGAATCCGTGCTGACCGATCAGAACGGCGACGGCATGGTCAATGTCTTTGACTATGTGCTGTCGAAGCGCGCTGTGCTGACGGAAAGCGCACCGCTGGATTTGCAGTTCGTCAGCGGCGCATCGTATCCCGGCGGACTTGCCGTGGTCGGCGTTGCGGCAGCGAATAATACCTGCTTTACCAATGTGCAGATGACCTTCTCCTATGATGCGGCACTGAAGCTGGAAACCCTCAGCGATGAGGATGATCTGCTCGCGATGTCGAACAGCGACTTCCCGAAGCTCAGCCTGACAACGATCAATCTGCCGAAATATCACCAGATCTCCTGCGTGTCGGCCACGAATGCGAAATCTGAGGGCGACGGCGTACTGTTTGAGATGGCGTTCCGCATTCCTGAGGATGCAGAGCCCGGAACAGTCTATCAGGTATCCTTTGAGGATGCGGCAATCTATGACGGCACGGCGCAGCTCCCGCTGATGATCGAGCGCGGCACGGTCACCGTGACCGAAAAGCCCGATCTGCCGGATCCTGTGCCGGACGATCCGGATGTGACATCGACTGCTCCGTCAGAGTCTGACCCCGCCGATGAGACCACGACCGAAGCCGTCACCGAGGCCGAGCCGGAGACCACGACGGCGGAGCAGACCTCGGCTGAGATCACCACGTTCACGACCGTCACCACGGCGGAGACCGCGACCGTCCCGATCGAGACCACGCATTTCACGCAGGGCAGCTATATCGACGGCATTGATATTTCCGTCTGGCAGGGCAATGTCGATTTCGCCGCCGTGAAAAAGCAGGGCTTCGCGAAGTTTGTTATCATGCGTGCGGGCTTCGGCCGCTTCGTCACGCAGGAGGATATCCGCTTCAGCTCCTATTACAGCGGATGCAGAGCCAACGGCCTGCCCGCCGGCGCATACTGGTATTCCTACGCGGATACGCCGGAGGCCGCCCGCATCGAGGCAAATGCCTGTGCGCAGGTGCTCGGAAACCGCAAATTCGAGTACCCGATCGCATTCGATATCGAGGAGCCGTCCGTTCTGGCAAAGCCCGCCGAGGAGCTTGCCGCGATCATCGACGCATTCTGCTCCGAGCTGGAGAAGAAGGGCTACTACACCGTGCTCTACTGCTCGTCCTTCTATCTGAACAACTGCATTCCGCGCTGGGTCTGGGAGCGCTATGATGTCTGGTGCGCACACTACAATGTCTCGCGCCCGACCTTCGTCGGCAAATACGGCATCTGGCAGTACGGCCTCGGCAAGTGCGACGGCATCAACGGCGATGTCGATGTGGATTACTGCTACCGCGACTATCCGGCGCTCATCCGCGAGAAGCATCTCAACGGCTATTGATCCGATGAACATGACCGCAGCATCCGGCAAACGGGTGCTGCGGCTTTTGCTTGCAGACAATACAAATTTTTTATGCGTTCACAGGCGGATTTTCTGCGGCCGGAGCATTGACAATGCGTACTGTACTGTGCTATAATATAAGATATCGGCAGAGCAGCACGGCGGTGCTGTATCCTGCGCAGAGAGAGGTTACCGGAAATGAAAGAGAAACAGACAAAGTCAAAGGGTTATCTGATCCTGCACACGGTTCTGTGTGTGCTGGGCGCACTGATCCTGTTCGGATGCATGAGCATGACGTTCCTGCTCCGGCACTATACAAAATCGACCGCGCTGACGGACAGTCTCCGAGCGGCACGGCTGTCCGATGCCGATGTGCCGCTGAGCAGCAAGACGCTCTCGGAATACATCCGCACGAATTTCGTTGACGATGAAAACGTGCTGCCGGAGGATGTGGCACAGGCGGTTGACAGTCTGAAGCTGCCGGAATTCTTCGCAGACAAACTGGAGCAGCATTTTGATCTGCTGCGCGGCAAATCCGATACGCCGGTGCAGATCGAGAGCTCGGAAATCACCGCGCTGCTCGACAATGCTGCCGATCAGCTCCGCGAAAGCTGTATGCTGATCATCAGCGACAGCGATAAGCAGACGATCGAATCCGAGACAAAGCCGGTGCTTGGCTTCATCAACGGTCTGAGCCGCTTTTTCGGCAGCTCAAAGGCCGGCAGAGCATTGCAGCGTCTCGGCGTCAGCTTCTGGGGCTATATTCTTGAGAGCATTCTGCTTCTGGCACTGCTCTGGCGCTGGATCATTGTCCGCCGCAATGCCGGAAGGGATGCGGAGGGCGCGATCCGCGGGCTCGGATTTGTCAAGCTGATCCCGTCTGTGATCCTGCTCCTGCTGACCGCGATCGGCGGCATCGGTGCGGTGCTGCGCGATGATACGGTCGTCGGGCTTTCCGCTGTGACAAAGATCATTCGCATTCCGCTCTGGTATATTGCAGTTACCGGCGCGGCCTTTGCGCTTTTCCTCATCGAGCTGGCGGCATTCCTGCGGCACAGACGGGAGAATCCGAAGCCTGCCCGCGCTGCTGCGAAACCGAAGAAGGCTGCTGCACCGGCGGCACCGGCTGTTCCGAAGGTCAGCTGTGTCAGCTGCGGCAAGGAGCTGGACGCGGGCATGAAATTCTGCAAATACTGCGGCGCAAAGCAGGGGCCGGATATGAAGCCCTGCATCAGTTGCGGCGCGGAGATCGAAGCGAAAACGAAATTCTGCAAATTCTGCGGCGCAAAGCAGGAGACCCCCGCGGCACCGGAGATCCGTGCGGATGAGATCGCGGAGGCTGTGACAGAGACAATTCAGTCCGATGCAGCAGAGACAGATACACCGGCTGCGGAGCAGGACAAATAAATATACCGGAAACAGGAGAAAGATATGGCAAAGCAGTCTAATCAGCAGAAAAAACCGCCGCGCTACGGCCTGATCGTCTGGCCTGTCGTGATCGTTGCGGCATTTGCAGCACTCTATTTCGGCGGCAAAAAGCTGATCGAGAGCCGCCGGAACAATTCCGCGAATTCCGAGCCGGAATTCAGCTCGGCGCTTTTGCAGACACAGGCGGAGACCACGGCCGTCACGACAACGACAACTGCAAAATATCCGACAGCTCCGGAGCTTTCGACCGAGACCGTCACGGTTGACGATCCCGCGAAGGTGCTGGCGCGGAATTTCCTGCTGGTGGAATGCGACGGCAACGGCAGCAAGGTACTGCTGGAGCACGGCTCCGATCAGGAGATCTATCCCGCCTCGATGACCAAGATGATGACGCTCATCACGCTGCGCGAGCTGCTGACAGATGAAGCGCTCGACGGCACGGTCATCATGGATGCGGGCGTGATCGCGGAGCAGGAGGCGAAGATGGCCTATGTCGCCGGATTCAAGGCCGGCGAGGTCTGCACGGTCAAGGATCTGGTCTATGCGATGATGCTGCCCTCCGGCGCGGATGCGGCTGTCATGCTCGCGAAATATGCAGCGGGCAGCGAGGCGGCATTTGTGGAATGCATGAATCAGCTCGCTGCGGAAATGGGTCTGGAGCATTCGGTTTTCCGCAATGTCACCGGCCTGCACGACGACGGCCATGTTTCCAGCGTGACCGATATGGCGCGCATCTTGCAGTACGCGATCAGCGATCCGTTCTGCCGCGAGGTGATGTCCACGCTCGAATATACGACCGCCGTCACGGAGGAGCATCCCGAAGGTATTCACCTTGTCTCGACGACGCTTTCCCGCATGGTCGGCGACGAGCTGGAGACCATTCCGAATCCGCTCCATGTCCGCGGCGGCAAGACCGGCTTCACGAATCCCGCCGGACAGTGCCTTGCGACATGGGCAGAGGATGCGTCCGGCAAGACCTATATCTGCGTGGTCGCCGGCAGCACGACCTTCGAGCCGCTGGATGCGGTCGGAGATACCCTGACGCTTTACAAGATGACCTGCCTGCCGCCGGAAAGCGTGCAGCGCGTCACACTCGATGCGGCAGATCTGCCGCTCTATGAGCATATCACCTGAGAGGAGGATGCGGCTTGCGCACGATCATCCGGACTGCGAAATCAGCAGGCTTCTGCTTCGGCGTAGACCGCGCCGTCAAGCTCGTTTACGAGGCACTCGCCGAGGGCAGACAGACTGCGACGCTCGGCCCGATCGTCCATAATGAGGCGGTCGTCGGCGATCTGCGCGAAAAGGGCGCAAGGATCGTCAATGCGCCGGAGGAGCTGGAGCCGGGCGAAACGCTCATCATCCGTGCCCACGGTGTTCCGCAGGCGGTCTATGCGCAGCTGGAACAGCAGGGCAATCCCGTCATCGACGCGACCTGCCCATTTGTTGCGCGCATTCACAAGATCGTCGCCGAGCAGACCGCAGAGGGAAGACATATTTTTATCGCAGGTGACCCGCAGCATCCCGAAGTTCAGGGGATTGTGGGACATTGTAAGGGGAATTGCACAGTTTTCAGGGATAAAAACGAATTATTATGTTTAATTGACAGAACATTGCCCGAAAAGCTTGCAATCGTCGCCCAAACAACATATAATAAATTATTATGGGGGGAGTGTATTGCACTTCTGCCGTCTGATCACCCTGATCTGAAGATATTTGAAACCATTTGCAGCGCGACTGCGGCGCGGCAATCGGATGCGGATGCGCTCTCACGGGAATCCGATCTGATGCTTGTCGTCGGCGGGAGACACAGCTCCAACACCGTCAAGCTCTATGATGTCTGTCAGCGGAACTGTCCGGTATGGCTCATAGAATCAGCGGCGGAGCTGGATGCGTATGCGGATGAGATCCGGCAGACTGCGGCGAAGGCCGCGGAGAAGGCCGGCGCGGATTTTATTCTCCGGATCGGCATCACGGCGGGCGCCAGTACACCAGCCCACATTATTAAGGAGGTTCAAACCAATATGTCTGGAATTTTTGACACCGATACCACTATCCCGGAAAGCGAGGACTTCGCTGCCGCATTCGAGGAGGAGCTGGATAAGACCTTCACGAAAAAAATCAGAAAGGGTGACCGGGTTGTCGGCATCGTCGCTTCCATCAGCGGAAACAACGAAGTCATGGTCGATGTAGGTGCCAAGCAGACCGGCTATATTACCCTCTCCGAACTGACCAGTGATACCTCGAAGAAGCCCTCTGACCTTGTAAAAGTCGGCGATGAGCTCGAGCTCGTTGTCATCCAGGTGAATGACGCAGAAGGTACTGTTCAGCTCTCGAAGCGCAGAGTTGATGAAATGATCGGCTTCGAGAATATCCTCAAAGCCCATGAATCGGGCGAGGTGCTTGAGGGTACCGTCCTCAGCGTTGTCAAGGGCGGTCTGGTCGCTGACAGCAACGGCGTTCATGTCTTTATTCCTGCATCTCAGTCCGGTCTGGGCAGAGGCGCAGATCTCAATGTCCTGCTCAAGCAGCCGGTCAAGTTCGTCATCATTGATGTCAACGAGCAGCGCCGCAGAGCAGTCGGCTCCATCCGTCAGGTACAGAAGGCCGAGCGCGATGCAGCCAAGGCAAAATTCTGGGAGACCGCAAAGGTCGGCGATGTCTACACCGGCGAGGTCAAGTCCCTGACCAGCTACGGCGCATTCGTGGATCTGGGCGGCATCGACGGCATGGTCCATGTTTCCGAGCTGTCGTGGTCCCGCATCCACCAGCCGAGCGATGTCGTCGCGGTCGGCGATACGCTTGAGGTCTACATCAAGGCACTCAATCCGGAGACCGGCAGAATTTCTCTCGGTCACAGACGTCCCGAGGACAATCCGTGGGTCAAGTTCACCAACGAGTATGCTGTCGGCGATGTCGTCGAGGCAACGGTCGTTTCGGTCACTTCCTTCGGTGCATTTGCCCGCATTACGGACGGCATCGACGGTCTGATTCATATTTCGCAGCTCTCCAATGAGCGCGTGACCAATGTCAAGGATGTCGTCAATGTCGGCGATACCGTGACGGTCAAGATCACCGCGATCGACACCGAGAAGAAGCGCATCAGCCTTTCCATGCGTGCAGTATCCGAGGATGCGGACGAGGAAATCGCTGAGGAGGAGGACGAGGTCGTGTATTCCGACGAGGCTCCGGCAGCGGAGACCGAGGAGACACCGGCTGAGTAATCCGCGTATATCGCAGAGAACGAACGGTCTGAGTGCAGCTCAGATTGGAAAAGGAGGACGGAGGAGATTCGTCCTCCTTTTTATTTTTGACCGAAATCCGGTTTTCCTGACGGTTTTTCAGCCTTGACAGAAACCGCCGGGTATGATATGATTATAGCATACGAAATGAAAGGGGGCTGCACCGTGAAAAACGGTTCAAAGATCCTGATGGTCGCGCTCGCGGCCGGTGAGGTCGTACTCGCCGTCGCGCTTTACAATATCCTTGCGAAAACGGATCTGACCTTTGCGAAATATCTGGTGCTTGCCGGCGTCATCGCGCTGTCGCTCGGCATCGACTGGCTGATCCTGCACAGCAGCAGTGCTTCGGTCGTGAGCGATGCAAAGCGGCTGAAGGATGCCGATGACTATATCCGCGCCTTTCAGGCGTGGCTCGAAGAAGATACACCCTTTACGGCACAGATCAATCTGGCGATCAAGCAGCTCGAATCGCTCAAGCGGAAGCAGAAGGCGCTGCGGGCTGTGCTGGACGACTCGAAGGAGAGCCCGTTCCTCTCGACTGCCAATGATGTGGATGCTTATATTTTTGCAAACTGCAAGCGCATTCTGAACCGTGTCATGATCTATGACAAGGGCGAGCCGCATAAGCTGCATATGCATACCGCATATTTGCAGGAGGTGCTCGGACAGAATGCCCATGTGCTTTCCGATTTTGAAAACCTCATTCTTGAGGTATCCCAGATCGGCGACGATGCGAACGCCGCAACGCCCTGCCTGAATGAGCTGACGAATGCGCTCCGGAGTGTGCGCACGAATCTGCCGGAGGGCTGGGAGAATGAGACGGATCAGAACGAACCGCCGACACAGATGATGATGCAATAGCCTTGCATGGCGCTGCCCGTTGAAAGGAGGGGTTGTCATGCTGAAAAATGTCTGCCCTGCCTGCGGCATCCCGCTGCGGAGAAGCAGCGCGATGAGCGCCGTCTGCCCGCACTGCCTGCGCAGCTTCCGGATGAATGACCGCACGGTCGGATACCGTGCCCCCGAACCCGTTCCGGACAGCCTGCCGCAGAATCCCTCGAAGGCCGGCAATTATGCCGCCAGAATCATCCTCTGGATCGGCCTGATCATTGTCGGCCTGATCCTCGGACTTTTCCCGCTGGCGATCGTCGGCTTTGTTGCGGTGATGATCAACGCCTCGCGCATTGACCGGGAAAACGCGAAGAATCCTGAAAACAAAAAAGTCAGCTATGTCGCCAGCGGCGAAAAGCTGGTCACACATTATGACTATTATGCACAGCTTCAGATGCTGAATCTGGAATCCATGCCGCTCGGACGCTTCGGCATCGAGGCGGCGGAGCAGATCAGGCGTCTGGACAGCAAAATGGATGCGCTCCGCGCACTGCTGCCGGCAGAGCATCCGTTCTTCCGGAATGCATCCGATGCGGAAGCGTTCATCCTCGAAAACTGCAAGCAGATCCTCTACCGCCTGAAATACTGCGATCAGAAGGACCGCGCACTCTGCCGCGTTCATGCGAAATATCTGGAGGCGCGGCTTGCGGAGAATGAAAAGGTGCTGCGCGATTTTGAGAATCTTATCATTGAGGTCACGCAGATGAATGACGATCTTCCGCAGCAGCAGCCCTGTCTGGATGTGATCGCTGATACGCTGCATCAGATCCGCACGGGCGAGGAAACTGCCGATGTGCATCAGCAGCAGATGCGGATGCAGTAAGGAGAACCCAATGAAACTGAAAACAAAATTATGCGCAGTGCTTGCCGCGGCAGCGATCGCGGCAGTCTGCACCGGCTGCGGCGAAAGCAGCTTTCCGGAGATCCCCGATCACGGTCCGTCGGATACTGCGGCACAGAGCAGTGAAGCGACGGAATATTTCGTGCAGGAACAGACAGCGCCGCCTGTGCAGACAGCGCAGCCTGCCGCTGATGCCGCGCCTGACGGCGATGCACCGCCTGCCGACAATGCACCGGAGCCTGCGGCGGAGGATCCGGATGCCGTATTCTGCGGCAAATGGGAGGTCTATTCCGTCGATGACCAGACGCTCTGCATGGGGCAGTACGGCAGCGAGGATTATGCGCGGCTCTGGCAGATGGAACTGCTCGCGAACGGCATAGCGCTCTATTATGACCGCGCAGACGGCAGATGCGTGGAAGGACAGTGGGCACATCCGACACCGGATTATGTGCAGCTGCTCTTCGGCGCAGACCAGCTGCCGTTTCTGTTCCCGATCAGCTTCAATGAGGGCGACTGGAACTGCACCCGCGAGGGCTGGCTGAACGGCACCTCCGAATCCGGAATGCAGGTCGCCCTGCGGAAAACAGACAGCTTTCAGGAGCGCGCCTATCCGCAGTCGGCGTGTCTTGCCGGTCAGTGGTCGGGCAGCGCGAACGGCAAGGAGTACGGCTGGGATATCTCAACAGTCGAGCAGAGCGTCAATATGACAATTTCCGTCAACGGCGAAAGCATGGCGTATCCCTATTTCGGCGAGGTGCAGCCGGACGGCAGCATCAGACTGATTGTGGAATTCGGAGACGGAACGCCGCAGCCCTTTGAGCAGTCGGTCATTGTTTCAACCGACGGACGCTCCGCGCAGTGGACGACCGAAAACGGCACCGTTACCATGTCAAAGAATTCAGAGGCTGTCTGACAGACAGCAATCATCCCCAAACGCAGAACTCATGATCCAACCGCGAAAGGAGCATTGAAAATGGCATCATCGAAATCCAAAAACGCAGTATTTCTCGCAGTGCTGGCCGTTCTGATGATCGGCGGCATCGGCGGCGGCATCCTCATCAGCCGCAATCTCGGCAAAACCGATCAGGAGGTCTCCCGTGAGACCGCGATTGCACAGCTCGACAAAAAGCTCAAAAAGATCTCAGTCAGTGAGACACAGCCGCGCAAGGCGACCGTTGAGATCGCCGGCAGCAATCTCGCGGAGGAGCTGCCGGATATCGGCAAGTATCCGCTGACCGTCACCGGCAGAGGCGATATCAATATCGAGATCGTCTCCTCGACCGAAAAGGCGACCGGCGGCACGGACGGCTGGCTGATCGACGTCGCGGAGGATTTCAACAGCACGCATTACACGATCGACGGCCAGTGGGCAACGGTTTCGATCCGCCCGATCGCATCCGGCGCGGCGATCGACTACATCATTTCCGGCAAATATGTGCCGGAGGGCTTCACGCCGTCCAATGAGCTCTGGGGCGATATGATCGCAGCGGAGAATGTGCGGATCGAAAAGATCGCCGACCGTCTCGCGGGCAATACCGCCGGCATCCTCATCAATAAGGACACCTATCAGAAGCTCAGCGATTCCTACGGCAATGTCGATATCAGCACGATCGTCAATGCGACCGTCAAGAGCGAGATCACGATGGGCTATACGAATCCCTATGCCTCCTCGACCGGTCTGAACTTCCTCGTCAGTGCGCTGGAGGAATTCGATTCCTCGGATATCCTCAGCCAGAATGCGACCGAGAAATTCCGCTCGTTCCAGCAGAATGTCCCGTTCGTCGCATATACCACGCTGCAAATGCGCGAGGCCGCAAAGAACGGCGTGCTCGATGCATTCCTCATGGAATATCAGGGCTATTACAATGCGACCGAGCTGCGCGATTATGAGTTCATCCCGTTCGGCGTGCGGCATGACAGCCCGATGTATGCGGTCGGTGATCTGAGCGCCGTGCAGAACGAGACGCTCAAGGCCTTCACCGAATACTGCATGAATGAAAAATCGCAGAATTCCGCGAAGAAATACGGCTTCAATGCACTGGACGATTACAAATCCGCGCAGTGGAATCTGCCCGGCAAGACGCTCGAAAGCGCACAGAAGCTCTGGAAGACCGAGAAGGACTCCGGCAGCCCGGTCATGGCCGTGTTCGTTGCGGATGTCTCCGGCAGCATGGGCGGCGCACCGCTCCAGAATCTGCAATCCTCGCTCATCAATGCTTCGCAGTATATCAACGAGACGAACTATGTCGGTCTGGTCAGCTACAGCACCGGCGTGACGGTCAATCTCCCGATCGCGAAATTCGACCTCAACCAGCGCAGCTACTTCACCGGCGCGGTCGAGGATCTTTCGCCGGGCGGCAATACCGCGACCTATGATGCGGTTCTGGTCGGACTGGATCTGCTCCGCAAGGCACAGGAGCAGGTCGAGGCGGAGACCGGACAGAAGATCAAGCCGCTGCTCTTTGTCCTCAGTGACGGCGAAACGAATGTCGGCAATACGCTTAAGGATATCCGCCCGATCGTCACCGGCATGGAGGTTCCGTGCTATACGATCGGCTATAACGCAAATCTCAGCGCGCTGCAGGAGCTTTCGGCAATCAACGAAGCCGCGAGCATCAATGCGGATAACGATGATGTTATCTATAGCCTGAAGAGCCTGTTCAACGCCCAGATGTAAGCAAACCCAAAGCAGGCGCATCCGTCCCCGCGGCGGATGCGCCTCGCTGTGCCTGTGATGTGAAAGGAGACTGCAATGAATCAGACATACACCGATCCGGAGACGGGCGCAAGGCGCTGCCGCTGTTTCAAGCGCTGCGGCGGCTGTCAGCTCGATGAGCCCTATGCAGACCAGATCCGCCGGAAGCAGGAAAAAGCGGAGCGGATGCTCGGCACATTCGGCAAGGTTCTGCCGATCATTCCCGCAGAGCAGCCCTACGGCTACCGCGGCAAGGTGCAGAATGTCTTTGCGCGGGATCCGCGGAAAAAGATCGTCTCCGGCGTCTATCAGTCCTCCGGCCAGAAAATGGTGACGGTCGATGACTGTATGCTGGAGGACGAACACGCCGCGCCGATCCTGCGGACGCTGAAAACGCTGATGCAGAGCCTGCGCATTGCGCCCTATGATCTCCGCACCGGAACGGGACTGCTGCGGCATACGCTGATCCGCGTTTCCCGCTCAACCGGACAGATCATGCTGGTGCTGGTCACGGCATCGCCGATCCTGCCTGCGAAGAAGCATCTGATTGACGGGCTTGTCAAGGCACATCCGGAGCTGACAACGATCGTGCAGAATATCTGTCCGGACGGCCTGCCGCTGATGCTCGGCCCGCGCTCTGTCACGCTGTTCGGCAAGGGCTATATCGAGGACGATCTCTGTGGCTGCCGGTTCCGCATTTCTCCGGCATCGTTCTATCAGGTCAATCCGGCGCAGACCGAAAAGCTCTATCGCTGCGCGATCGAGGCGGCGGCACTCAAAAAGGGCGAGACCGTCATCGACGCCTACTGCGGCACGGGTACGCTCGGCATGATCTGTGCGAAGCAGGGCGCGGAGGTCGTCGGCGTGGAGCTGAACCGCTCCGCCTGCCGCGATGCCGCCGACAATGCAAAGCGCAATCATCTTGACAATATCCGATTCCGGAACGGCGATGCGGGAGAATTCATGCAGCAGGCGGCGAAGGAGGGCGGCCGCTGCGATGTGCTGCTGATGGATCCGCCGCGGGCGGGTGCGGATGCGAAATTCCTGCGCGCTGCCGCAGCACTGAAGCCTGCGCGGATCGTCTATATCTCCTGCGGGATCGAATCGCTGCGGCGCGACCTGATGCAGCTTGTGAAATCGGGCTACCGCGTGCAGCGCATCCAGCCGGTCGATATGTTTCCGCACACCACGGGCATTGAAACGGTCTGCCTGCTGAAATATGCCAAAAAATGAACGGACGGTCAGTTTTCCGGCGCTGTGTCAGAAAATCTTTGTGCGGTGCCACTTGACAATATGCAGAAGATTTGGTATAATAGACATAACAGCAGCAGTCTGTCCTGCTGCGTTGATCCGGCAATACTTTTCAAATTTCTAATTTATATGGAAACAGGAGGGTTACTTCAGATGGGTATTTTTTCCAGACTCAGTGATATTCTCAAGGCGAACATCAACGATATGCTCGACAAGGCAGAGGATCCGGAGAAGCTCGTAAAGCAGATCATCGTCGATATGCAGAAGGAGCTGACAAAATCGACACAGGCACTCGGCAAGGCGGTTGCCAGCGAGCGCATGGTCGAAAAGCAGTACCGCAATGCCTGCGCCGTTTCCGCAAGCTGGGAAAGCCGTGCGAAGGCCGCTCTGAAGGCCGGCGATGCTGAGCTTGCAAAGAAGGCACTCGCAAGCAAGGTCAAGGCAGACGAGGATGTCGCGAATTACCGCGAAATGTATGAGACGATCTCCAACCAGACGGAAGCGATCCGTTCTCAGGTTGAAGTGCTGAAATCCAAGATGCAGGAAGCAAAGTCCCGCGAGGCAATGCTGATCGCACGTTCCCAGATGGCCGACACCACCAAGGAGCTTGCACAGACACTCGGCGGCATCGACACCAAGAGCTCCTTCGACAAGCTCACCAGAATGGAGGAGAAGATCGAGCGCAAGGAAGCCGAAGCAGCTGCGTTCAGCGAGATTCTCGGCTCCGGCAAGCCGGAGGAGGTCGCGACCTTCGAGGAACTCGAGCGCAATGCAAAGGTCGATTCCGAGCTGGAGCGCCTGATGGCGGAAATGGGTATGGCTCCCGCAGCGGCAGCCGATACCTCTGCTGTCAATGACGAGCTGGCGGCTGCGATCAGTGCGCTGGAGGGCGCACCCGCTGAAGCACCCGGTGTCTGATCCGGTCTGAATTCTGCGGCACAGTCTCACATCCCGTTCTGATGTGAGACTGTGCTTTTTTCCGATTGTTCGATTCTGAAAGGGGAGGTTCCCTGATGGCAAGCAAACGAAGAATCCGCTGGGACAGGATATCTGTCGCGGCGATCGTTCTGGTGCTTCTGATATTCCTGCTCGGCTCCTGTGTGTCGCGCTGTACTGCGAATAAGACGGGGACAGCGGAGACATCGAAAGAAGGCTCAGAGGCGACCGCCGAGCAGACGACGGCGCCCCCTGCGGAGACACAGCCGCCTGAGACAAAGGATCCCGCCGCGCAGACGATGGCGAATGTTCCGGTCATGATTACCGATGCGGAGCCGAGCCATGATCTGGGCTCGACGACGACCGCTGCAGAGGAAAGCAGCGAGGAGCCGGCCTATGTTCTGCCCGCCGGCTATCAGGAGATACCGGTGCAGGCAAATGCGGTCTACAGCGGTACGCTGGTGCTGGTCAATGCCGCAAATCCCAGTCATCTCGGTGCAGATGAGCTGGAGCTGGAGCAGGTCTACTATGCAGATGACCGGCAGGATACCTATGAGATCTCCTATCCGGGGCATACCTCGCTGAATAAGGGCGCGCTCGCGAAATTCAACCGGCTGATGAAGGCCTATTACAGCGCGACTGCGAACAAGGAGATCATGTTCAATTACGGCTATCTGGAGACCAATCAGGAAAAGAGCAATCCGGAATCCTCGACAGGTCTGGATGTACAGCTTCACTTAAAGCATGATGACGGCGCCTATGAGTATGTGCAGAATGTCGCGCCGTATTCGTGGCTCTTTGACCATATGGCAAGCTATGGCTTTATTCTTCGCTATCCGCCCGACAAGAGCGATCTGACAGGCGAGCGCGGCGGCTATACGGCGATCCGCTATGTCGGTGTGCCGCACGCTGCGTATATGGCGGAAAAGGGGCTTTGTCTGGAGGAGTATCTCGATATGCTGAAGAAGGAGCATGATTTCTTCAGCGGCACGATTCTCGAATACAGTACATCCGAGCTGACCTATCATATTTATTATGTGCCGGTCGGGGTGCGGGATAATCTTTCCGTACCGGTACCGAAGGGCGGCTCCTACGAGATCTCCGGCAACAATATCGACGGCTTCATCGTGACGGCGATCGTCGGATGAGCGCCGCTTCCGCCTTGACCGAAAGGGGGTGTTTGCGATGGCAGCACAGAAACCGCAGCAGAAGGGCTTCTTTCTGCGCGCGCGGGAATGGCTGCGGCGCAGACGCCCCCGTTTCCGTTCCCGTGAGCAGATCGTGATTCTGCCGCGCCGGGCGCGCTGCTTCGGCGGCAGACTGACGCTCTCGCTGCCCGCGGATTTTACCGCAGACCGAAAGCAGAAGGATCTCGTGCAGCTGCACGGTGCGGTGTCGGGGCTGGAGCTGACGCTGATGCAGATGCCGTTCCGGCGGCGCATCCGGACGGTCTCGGCGCTGGATCTGCAGCTTGCATTCCGCAGGCTCGGACTGCCGCACAGTCTGCCGGAAATGCAGCACGGATTTCTGCGGCATTCCCCGACGCTGACGGCGCAGTGGAACGGCAAAGAAAAAACCGTCCTGCACCTGATACAGGTACGGCAGACGGTTTTTCTGTTCTGTTTTACGAAGGTGACGGCGGAGACGGAGCCGGCCGTCCGTGCTGTGATCGCGACTGCGGAGATCGACAGCGGTCAATAGCCCGTCTTGCCGGGATCCTCGGCGAGAGAATCGTCGTTTTCGATCCAGTCGGCGGTGCGGATCGTGAAATGCGCATCCTTATCCTGCCGGATGATGACCTCGGCGATCCCGGCATTGAGGATGAGCCGCTTGCACATGGAACATGGCTCGACGGCGCCGTCAAGCTGATCGGTCTTTGCATCGTGGCAGGCGAGATAGAGCGTTGCGCCGAGCAGATCGGAGCGGCTTGCGCTGATGATCGCGTTAGCCTCTGCATGGACGCTGCGGCAGAGCTCATAGCGCTGGCCGCGCGGTACCTGCATCCGTTCGCGGTAGCAGAAATTGAGGTCGCTGCAATTCTTCCGGCCGCGCGGTGCGCCGTTGTAGCCGGTGGAAATGATCTCGTCATTCTTGACGACGATCGCGCCGAATTTGCGGCGCAGACAGGTGCTGCGCTCGGAGACGGCTTCTGCAATATCGAGATAGTAGTTGATCTTGTCTCTGCGGTTCATGATCGTTCATTCCTTTCCGTCGGCGGCAGACTGCGCGCCGTTTTCCATATTATAGCATATTATGAAAAAAAGTGCAATGGATACAAGAAAATAGAATGAACAGTTTCGCATCCTGATCTAATCTAATCTATACTAATCTATGCTGACATTTGTCTGACAGCTGCCTGACAGCCCCGTCTCCGTGAACGGAGTGAGAATATATACCATACAGAAAGCCGCCGGTGTGCAAAGCATCGGCGGCTGTTTTTGTCTGCATATTGACAAACGCCGCCGCAGATGCTACAATGCAGACAAAGAAAAATTTTTTCATTTCGCTTTAAGTTTTCCTGCGTTTTGTTGTCTTTATGGGTGAAGGCAAAACGCGAAGGGCGGTGATTGCCATAGACGACAAAAGAATTCTTTTGATGCTGAATCACAGAGATGAGCAGGCGCTCGCCGTGATCGCGGAGCAATACGGAGCGCTCTGCCGGACTGTTGCACGCGATATTCTGGGGAGCGAGCAGGATGCGGAGGAGTGTCTGAATGATGCGCTGCTGCAAATCTGGAATGCGATCCCGCCTGCACAGCCGGAAAATCTCTGCGCCTATCTCATGAAAACTGTCCGCAACCATGCGCTGAACCGCTATAAAGCCGGACACCGCGCCAAACGCGGCGGCGGTCAGCAGGCCGCGGCACTGGAGGAGCTTTCAGAATTGCTGCCTTCATCTGAAAATGTACTCTCCGAGCTGGAGAGGCGCGAGCTGCTGGCCGCGATCAGCCGGTTCCTGCAATCGCTTCCGGCAAAAAAACGAAACCTGTTTGTCCGCAGATACTGGGGCTTCACTTCCTTTTCCGATCTTGCGGCGGAATTCGGAATGCGTGAAAATAATGTGCAGGTGACCTTGTCGCATATCCGGAAAAAGCTGCTGGCATATCTCAGAAAGGAGGGATTGCTGTGAATGTGACCGAGCTTTCGGAATTACTGAACGATTTGCCGGATCAGATGATCGTTTCGGCTTACAGGCATTCCCGATCCGGCGGCGATGCGGATATCGCCGATGCTGCGTCTGCGCCTGTTCCCGCTAAGAGCAGCAGCGGACAGATTGCCGTTTCACATAGAACATCCGCAGTTCCCCGCTGGACGGTTGCAGCCGTTCTAGCCGCCTGTCTGCTGTTTGCGATCGGATTCGGTGCGGTGCTGCTGCACGGGAATGATGATGCACTGATCCCGCAGAACAGTCCGGTTGATTCGATGCTGGAGGAGGTGACGGCGGCGACCGCATCTGCGCAGACAACGGCCGCCGGAACGGAGAACGTGACCACACAGCGCACAGCGCAGACGGATACCGCGACTGCGAATGCCGGAACAACCCAGCCCGTGACCGCAGCCGTCACAAGCGAAGCGGCGCTTTCCAATGAAACAGATGTCATTGAATCTGCGGAGGAAACTGTGACTGTCGCTTTGCCCGAAGCAACGGAAACAGCTTCGACAGTTACGGAGCCTGAAACGACAACCGCTGTCACCTCGACGACCGCACAGCGCGAGCCGCATAAAATCATGCAGATGACCTCTGCGGAGGAGGTCGAGCGTGAGGGCAGCCGCATGGTCGGTGAATATGCGCGGAGAATTGCGGAGCTGAACGGCAAAATAGACGAAGATGCGCCGCGCATCACGACTGCGGAGGTCGTGCAGATGGTGGAGGACGGCATGGATTTCCGCGCCGTATTGGAGCGGCTGTATGCGCTGTATCCGTATCCGGATTATATCGGCGGCAGCGGCTTGACCAATATCGAATACTGGCTTGACCGTTCCGGCACGGATTTCATTCTGCTGACGATCGAACAGGAAACCGTCGTGCATATCGTATACAGTACGGACGGAACCGGAAATGTGTTTGATATCCTGAACAAAGGAGGTAAACCATGAAACTGACAGCTTTCTTAGCCGCAATGCTGTTTGCGGTATCGCTCTGCACCGCTGGGGGCGCAGCCGGTATGCAGGGGAACGGCGTGACCGCTGCGGAGACTGCCGGAGCGCCCGCCGTGACAGTGCCTGCGGAATATGAAATCCCTGCGCCGCAGCCGGAATTATACGGCTTTGCACCGGAGACAGCGGAGATCGCACTGGAGGCAGGGGAGGCCTGTCAGCTGCGGGCGGTCTGGGATGCGGACTGCTATCTTGCAGCATCTTTGCAATTCGCTTCTGACAACGGGACTGTCGCTGCGGTGACTGCGGACGGGCTCCTCACAGCCCGTGAGGAGGGCACTGCCAATATCCGGCTGACAGCAAAGCTGAATCCGGAAACGGTCAGCATCCCGCAGAATGACAGCGGCATCCGGACGGTGACGGTTCTGGTCACGGTCACGGATCACACAAAAACAGAGGAACAGAAAGCGGCGCTTCAGGCGCTGAAAGCAAAAGAGCAGCGGCTGTTCGGAGAATTCCGCCGCGCACGCGCCGTGATCCTCGGTGAACTCGCCGCGGATGCACCGCGTATCACATTGGAGCAGACCGGCAGTCTGCTCGCTGAATCGGAATCGTTCGTTGCGCTCATGCAGAAGCTCGAAGCCGCGCAGCCTTATCCCGATTATCTCGGCGGCAGCGGCCTGACGCTGATCGAATACTGGTTTGACGATTCCGGCAGAGAAAAGATCCTCGCAGCGCCAGAGCAGGAGGATCTCATCTATATCAGGCTGGATGAGGACGGGAATATCACAGAGTGGCGTTTCCTGTATCCGGATGAACAGCAGCCGGAAAATGCGCCGGACACCGGAGCATTCAACAGAACCTATCTTGCATTTCACGGTGCGGTATTGTACGGTGATGCAAACTGCGACAGCATTGTCGATGTCACGGATGCAGTCCTGCTTGCGCGATTTGCCGTCGAGGACGATACGGCGGTCATCACAGCGCAGGGCAAGCTGAACGCCGACATGAACCGCGACGGCGATCTCACCCTTGACGATGTGACCGATATTCTCCGCAGGATCGCAAAGCTTGATTGAACGGAATATGACAGGCAGCCGCCGGTGTGTATTGATGTACCAATTAAATCTTGAAGAATAGATGCGCAGGATTTTTGTCGTGAGACAAGGCAGAAAGCCGCCGCCTTGCTGACGCAAGGCAAGGATTTCTAACGCAGTATCACGGCAAAAAGACAAGCAGATATCTTCAAGAGATAGTTGGGACATCAATAAAAGCACCGGCGGCTTTTTGATACACCGCCCGTCCTGTTCTGATGCCGATGCGTTTTCAGTGTGACGCTGTTCTGTCTGCAACTCCGGCATTGCTGCGTTTCGACACGAACCGCACGCGATCTGCGGTATAATGTTATCTGCATAGATTCAGACGGCGCTAGGCCGTCCGGATGAGAGAGAGGAAGGATGACATATGATCGAATGGAAGTCACTCTGCGAGGATCCGCGTGTGAAGGGTGCGGCGAAGATCGCGGCGAGTGCAGTGGGTGCGGGTATCCTGTCGCTGGCGGAATTCGGCGGGTATCCGGTGCCGCTGAATACGGCACTGGCGGCGGCAGTCTCGCCGGCCTGCGGGATCGCGGCGCTCGCCGGAACAGCGGGTGCGTATGCGCTGACCGGCCTGCTGACGCGGCAGCTTGTGTATTTGTGCGGGATGGCATTTGTCATTATCCTGCGCTGGCTGCTGAATGTCCGGCTCAGTCCGCGGACGGCGGCGCTGCTCGCTGCCGGGAGCAATCTGCTCTCGGCAGTGATTTTTGCGCTTGCGGGTATGACCGGCGGCATGGAATGGATCCTCTGGGGGATCGGCAGTCTGTTTGCGGGCGGACTGGCCTTTTGTCTCCGGCAGGTGATCCTGCGCTTTGAGAGCGGTCTGCCGCTGCGTCTGCATGAGGGCGATGCGCTGAGCTTTTCGGTCTGCTATGTCGTGCTGGCGGGCGCACTCTGCTCGCTGCGGCTGCTGACGGTGAGCTTCGGCGAGATCCTCGCGGGATTCGTCGTACTGACTGCCGCAAAGCGCTACCGCATGACGGGCGGCGTGATCTGCGGAACGCTCTCGGCATTCGCGCTCGTGCTTGCAAACGGTGCGACCGCCGGATATGCCGCCCTGCTGCCCGCCGCAGGATTTGCCGCCGGCTGTCTCGCGGGGCGGTCATCCGTCCTCAGCCTGCTGGTATTTCAGATATCCGGCGTATTGAGCATGGCGCTGTCTGGCTGGAATGCACAGGTCGCAAATGCGTTCATCGGCGGCGTGATCGGGGGACTCGGCTTTCTGCTGATGCCCGCAGTGCAGATTGCGGATGCCTTCCTGCAATGGAACGACTCCGGCGCGGATCTCGCGGCACTGACGGGTGTACGGCTGGATTTTCTGTCGGATTCGATCGCGGGTGTGCGCGGCTCGGCGGAGCGCATTGCGAATATGATGGTGAAAAATCTGCCGCTCTCCGGACAGGCTGAAACCGTCCGCGAGACGGTGTGCAGCAAATGCATCAGCCGCGCAATGTGCTGGGACAAGGGGGATGCGGAGACACGCGAATGCTTCCGGAGGCTCTCGGCGGCAGATCTTTCGGAGACGCTGCGGGCGCCGTTCGGATGCGTCCAGCCCGACCGCGTGACGCAGGCATTTTCGCGCATCAAGCGGCAGAATGCCGTCACGAGAACGCTGGCCGCAAGGCTCCGCGAATCCCAGAAAATGCTCTTTACGCAAATGCGCATCACGGAGAGCCTGCTGCACGGTGCGGGCGCGCAGTCGCGGCGGAGCTATCAGCGGGAGCTGACGCGCTATGTTTCGGATGTGCTGGCGAAATTCAAGATCCCGGTGCAGGCGGCGGCTGTCTCGACCGGTGAGAATCAGAGGATGCTGATCGAGCTGTATGCGCCGTCGGATGTGCCGCTCGATGCGGTGCTGATCGCCGATCTGCTCAGCGATGCGCTGCAAAGGCCGCTGCAAAGCTGCGGGACGGACAAGGCCGGCGATGAGCAGCGGCTGATCCTGCGGTCGGCGGGCGGATTTGATGTTGCATCTGCGGCGGCGCAGTGCGCGGTGCATGAGGACGAGCCCTGCGGCGACTGCTGGGAAACATTCTCGGACGGCGACGGCGCATATTATCTTGCGGTCTCGGACGGCATGGGCTCCGGCCGGAAGGCAGCGGTCGATGCGAAGATCGTGCTGTCGGATTTCCGGCAGCTCGTGCAGTCGGGGATGGACTGCCGCGCCGCCGCGGATATGGTCAATTCGATCATGCTGACGAAATCCGGCGAGGAGCGCTTTGCGACGCTCGATGTCGCGAAGATCAGCACCGATACCGCATCGGTCACGCTTTACAAATACGGCGCGGGGCCGACCTTCATCCGGCACGGCGACCAGATCACGCTCTGTCAGGCGGCGACCGATCCGCTCGGGATCCTGCCGACCGTCGAGCCGTATACGGCGGTGCTGGAGCTGGAGCGCGGCGACATGATCTTTCTGCTCTCGGACGGCGTGGATGATGCGCTGTTCCCGTTTGTGCGGCAGCAGCTGCGCGAGGGCGGCGACCTGCAAACGATGGCGCACGCAGTCTGTGCAAAGGCGCAGCGCGAGTCCGGCGGGGCGCCGCAGGACGATGTGACGGTACTGGCGGCGGCGATCATTGATGCGGCGATCGACACATGAATCCGCATTGGGAGCATCTGGCCGGACGGTCTGTCAATTCCGTGCTGCCGGACTGTTTTGCGATTACAAAAAGTATCATCCGATCGCCGGTATCATTGTCTGTATAGAAAATGCGGATTCCGGAACGAACAGCGCCCCTTGACACGGTGCAAAATCATGGTATAATACGCAAAAAATTAACCACTATTTTGCAGTATGTTGTGAAGATGCACAAAATAGGGACGCGATTTTGTTTGACCTTACAAATTTTGAACGAAATTGCAAAAATGCTTGCAAGTTACGGCATAATATGGTAAAATGTATATAAGGCGTATAGGGCGAACTGCGGATTTTTGCGCATGATGCACCATACGCATTATTTGGTGCTACTATACATAATCCCATGTGTTCAGCGGCGAATCCGCGGCGCATTTTTAGGAGGAGCATATGAGTAATCAGACAAATCAGAAGCCGGATCAGAATCCCAACGCGTTCCCCCTGCATCTTTTCTATGAAGGCAGAAACTATGACGCACAGCGTCTGTTCGGTGCGCATACCGAGCTGCGCGACGGCGTGAAGAAAACCGTGTTCCGCGTCTGGGCGCCGAATGCCGTTGATGTTTCGGTTGTCGGCGATTTCAACGAATGGAACCGCAATGCGAATACGATGCTGCCGGTCGCGGACGGCATCTGGGAGGCAGCGCTCGATCTGCTGCCGCCCTATACGCTCTACAAATACAGCATCCTGACCAAGAACGGTGAGGTCAAGCTGAAAAATGACCCCTACGGCACGCACTTCGAGACCGCGCCGCAGAACGCGACCAAGCTTTTTGAATCCACCTATCAGTGGAAGGATGAGAAGTGGCTCGCGCAGAAAAAGAAGACCAATGTCTACAAATCCCCGATGAATATTTACGAGGTGCATTTTGCCTCGTGGCGCACCTATGAGGACGGCAATCCGCTGAATTACGTGGAATTTGCCAAGCAGATAGTGCCGTATATGAAGGAGCTTTCCTATACGCATATCGAGTTCATGCCGCTGACGGAGTACCCGTTCGACGGCTCGTGGGGCTATCAGGTCACGGGCTATTTTGCACCGACCTCCCGCTTCGGCACGCCGGACGATTTCCGGAAGATGATTGACCTGTTCCATCAGGCCGGCATCGGCGTCATTCTCGACTGGGTTCCGGCACATTTCCCGAAGGACGAACAGGGCCTCTATGAATTCGACGGCGCGTGCCTGTATGAATACACCGATCCGCTCAAGCGCGAGCATAAGGGCTGGGGCACCAGAGTCTTTGATTACGGCCGGCCGGAGATCTGCTCATTCCTGATCTCCTCCGCCTGCTACTGGCTCGATGAATACCATATCGACGGCCTGCGCGTGGATGCAGTCGCCTCGATGCTCTATCTCGACTATGACCGGCGCGACGGCGAATGGCGCCCGAATGTCAACGGCGGCAGAGAGAATCTCGAAGCAGTCGCTTTCCTGCGTCAGCTCAATGAAGCCGTTTTCGCACGGCATCCCGATGTGCTGATGATCGCGGAGGAATCGACCGCGTGGCCGCTCGTCACCAAGCCGACCGACATCGGCGGCCTCGGCTTCAATTTCAAGTGGAATATGGGCTGGATGAACGATATGCTCACCTATATGTCAATGGATCCGCTGTACCGCGCATTCAACCACGACAAGCTGACATTCTCGTTCTTCTACTGCTTCTCCGAGAACTATGTCCTGCCGATCTCGCATGATGAGATCGTCCACGGCAAATGCTCGATGATCGAAAAAATGCCCGGACTGGAGGGCGACAAATTCGCATCCTACCGCGCATTCCTATGCTATATGTTTGCACATCCCGGCAAGAAGCTGCTCTTTATGGGACAGGAATTCGGCCAGCGCAGAGAGTGGGATTACAAGAGCGAGCTGGAATGGTTCATGCTCGATTATCCGGCACACAGCACAATGCTGAAATTCTCGAAGGCGCTGAATAAATTCTATAAGAATACGCCGGCACTCTGGGAGAATGACGATTCGTGGAAGGGATTCAGTTGGATCTCGAATGACGATTACCGGCAGAGCGTGATCGCATTCCGGCGCATCGACGACAGCGGCAATGAGATTATTGCGGTCTGCAACTTTGTGCCGGTCGGCAGAGAGCCGTATAAGATCGGCGTTCCGTTTGCGGGAACCTATACGCTCGTATTCGATTCCGATGCACTTGAATTCGGCGGCAGCGGAATCGCCAAAAAGAAGGTCGTTTCCGATGAATACGGAATGCACGGCTTCGATCAGTCGATCGAGCTGGCACTCCCGCCGCTCTCCGTGCAGTATTATCAGTATACCCCGAAAAAGACGCGCGCAAAGAAAGCGGTTGTGGCAGAGCCCGTGACGGAGGAAAAGCCGAAGCGTACCCGCGCAAAGAAAGCAGATGCGGCAGAGCCCGTGACGGAGGAAAAGCCGAAGCGTACCCGCGCAAAGAAAGCAGATGCGGCAGAGCCCGTGACGGCGGAAAAGCCGAAGCGCGGCCGTCCGAAGAAAGCAGAAGCGGCAGAGCCCGCAGCTGCGGAAAAGCCGAAGCGTACCCGCGCAAAGAAAGCGGAGGCGGCAGAGCCCGCAGCGGATAAGCCGAAGCGCGGCCGCAAAAAGAAAACGGATTCTGAAACTTAAACGTTGCATCATTGAAGGAGGCGTTTACCCTATGAATACGAAAAAAGAAGTCGTAGCAATGCTGCTCGCAGGCGGTCAGGGAAGCCGACTGTATGCGCTGACACATGATATGGCAAAGCCGGCGGTTCCGTTCGGCGGCAAATACCGTCTGATCGACTTTCCGCTCTCCAACTGCACGAATTCCGGCATTGATACCGTCGGCGTGCTGACACAGTATCAGCCGCTCGTGCTGAACGATTATATCGGAAACGGTCAGCCGTGGGATCTTGACAAGATGAACGGCGGCGTTCATGTCCTGCCGCCGTACGAGAGCAATTCCGGTGCATCGTGGTATGAGGGCACCGCAAATGCGATCTATCAGAATATCAGCTTCATCGAGCGCTATGATCCGGAATATGTCGTTGTTCTGGGCGGCGACCATATCTACAAAATGGATTATTCCAAAATGGTCGAATATCACAAGCAGCAGAATGCCGATCTGACGATCGCCGTGCTGGATGTGCCGCGCTCCGAAGCAAAGCGCATGGGCATTATGATCTGCGATGACGAGATGCGCGTGACGGACTTCGTCGAAAAGCCCGCCGAGCCGAAATCGACGCTCGCTTCCATGGGCATCTATGTGTTCACATGGTCGAAGCTCAAGAAGTATCTGATCGAGAATGAGAATGCCAATACCGGCTCGAAGGACTTCGGCAAGGATATCATCCCGTCTATGCTGGCAAACGGCGAGCGGCTCTATGCGTATACATTCGAGGGCTACTGGAAGGATGTCGGAACGCTCGATTCCCTCTGGGATGCCAATATGGATCTGCTCGCGCCCGCGGAGCAGCTCAATCTCTACGACAAATCCTGGCGCATTTATTCGCGTCACAGCAATTTCCCGCCGCAGTATATCGGCAAATCTGCCGAGATCGAAAACTCCATGATCACAGAGGGCTCCGTGATCGGCGGCAAGGTCGATTTTTCCGTCATCTTCGGCGGCGTGACCATTGAGGAGGGCGCAAAGGTGCAGTACAGCGTCGTGATGCCGGGAACGGTCATCAAGGCAGGCGCCGTTGTCGAATATGCGATCGTCGGCGAGGACTGCGTCATTGAGCAGAATGCCCATGTCGGCAGAAGCCCGGAGGAATATGCCGGCTCCGAACGCGAAAACTGGGGCATTGCCGTGACCGGACACAGAATCACAGTCAGCGAGGGCATGAGCGTCGCGCCGAAGCAGATCCTCTCCGAGTCGATCTGAGCGCTGCTGAAACGGAGGTTTATCAATGGGAATCAATCAGAATGTAATGGGACTGATCTTCGCCAGTATCCATGATGAAGTAATTTTCGATCTCACAAAGAACCGTACAATGGGCTCGGTGCCGTTCGGCGGCAGATACCGGCTGATCGACTTTCCGCTCTCGAATTTTGTCAATTCCGGCATCTCGCAGGTCGGTGTCATCACCAAAAGCAATTACGGCTCTCTGCTCGACCATGTCGGCTCCGGCAGAGAATGGGATCTCGCACGCAAAAAGGGCGGCCTGCATCTGCTCCCGCCTTACAGCCACACCAGCTCGACCGTCTATCACGGCAAGCTCGATGCGCTCGGCAATATCTGGAGCTTCGTTGAGCACGCTGCCGCGGAATACATCGTTCTGACCGACTGCAATGTCGTCACGAATATTGATTTCCGTCCGGCGGTCAAGGCACATATCGAATCCGGCGCGGATATCACCGCGGTCTATGCAAAGGGCTATTTCGATCAGGCGGCGGGCTCCTCGGCGACGATCTTCGGCATCGGCGGCGACGGCTTTGTCAATGATGTCATGATCAATCCGCCGATGACCGGCAACTGCAATCTCGGCCTCGATATGTATATCATGAGCAAGGATTTCCTGCGCCGCATCGTCAAGGAATCCATGAGCAGAAACCGCTTCAGCCTGCGCAGGGATATCCTGCTCGACAGAAGCGCAAGCTACCGGATCCTCGCCTATGAGCATGAGAATTATTTCTCGAAGATTGACTCGCTCGCAAGCTATTTCGCAGCGAATCTCGCACTGCTCGATACCGAAAAGCGCGACGCGATCTTCGCAAAGAATGCACCGATCTTCACCAAGACAAAGGACAATGCACCTGTCCACTTCGGTCTGGAATCCCACATCAAGAATTCCCTGATCGCAGACGGCTGCATCATTGAGGGCAAGGTCGAGAACTGTGTCCTGTTCCGCGGCGTGCGTGTCGGCAAGGGCTCCGTCATCCGCGACAGCATCATCACGCAGGATACCGTCATCGGACAGCGCTGCTCGATCCGCAATGTCATCACCGACAAGAATGTTGTCATCGCAGATGAGCGCCAGCTGACCGGCTCGGTCGGTTATCCGCTGTTCATCGGCAAGGGTGCGGAGATCTGACGGCTGCGGAGATCTGACGGCTGCGGACATCGCAGCATGAAGCGATGCAGTCAGCAGGGCGGCTGTAAGCAGGAGCGCATGATCCGGCTCAGCCGCAGGAAACAGAGAACGGATGCGGAAAAATGCATTGAAAACGGAGGCACTATATGAATATTTTATATGCAGCAAGTGAAGCAAGACCTTATGTTGCATCGGGCGGCCTTGCCGATGTAGCGGGCGCGCTGCCGCTGGCGCTGAACAAGAAGGGGCATGACTGCCGTGTCGTGATCCCGCTCTACAAGTCCATCAGTGACGAGATGCGCAAGGGCATGACCTTCATCACCTCGATCACCGTCGATGTGGCATGGCGCAAGCAGTACTGCGGCATTTTCTCGGCCGTCACCAACGGTGTGACCTATTATTTCATTGACAATGAGTACTATTTCAAGCGCGACGGCATCTACGGCTTTTATGATGACTGCGAACGCTTCGTATTCTTCAGCCGTGCAATTCTCGAAATGCTGCGCGTCATTGATTTCAAGCCGACTGTCATCAACTGCAACGACTGGCAGACCGCGCTGACACCGGTCTATTATCAGATCTTCTACAAGTATCAGGAGGGATTTGACAATATCCGCACGGTGTTCACGATCCACAATATCGCCTATCAGGGCAAATACGGCAAAGAGGTGCTGAATGAGCTGATGGGCATCCCGATGTATCATGCGAACCTGCTCGAATATGACGGCAATGTCAACATGATGAAGGGCGCGATCGAAACGGCAGACAAGATCACGACTGTTTCGCCGAGCTATGCGTGGGAGATCCTCGATCCGTGGTATTCGCACGGCCTTGACCGCGCACTCGCAAACAAGCAGTATAAGCTGACCGGCTTCCTCAACGGCATCGACGTCGAAAGCTACAATCCGGCGACGGATGATGCGCTCGGCGAGCCGTATGCACATTACAGCATCGCCGATATGTCCGGCAAGGCGCAGTGCAAAAAGGCACTCTGCGAGGAGCTGGGGCTTCCCTATGACGATCAGCCGCTCATCGGCATCTGCACGCGCTTTGTGGCGCATAAGGGCATCGACCTCATCCGCTATGTCTTTGAGGAAATGGTGCATGACGGATTCCATTTCGCGATCCTCGGCAGCGGCGAGCGCGTCTATGAGGACTTCTTCAAGGAAATGGCATGGCGCTATCCGCAGGCAGTCAGCGTGACGCTGGGATTCTATCCGCAGCTTTCGCGCCGCATCTATGCCGGCTGTGATATGTTCCTGATGCCGTCGCAGAGCGAGCCCTGCGGTCTTGCGCAGATGTACGCAATGCGCTACGGCACCATCCCGATCGTCCGCGAGACCGGCGGTCTGCGCGATTCCGTCAGGGATGCCGGCGACGAGAACGGCACCGGCTTTACGTTCAAGACCTACAATGCGCATGATATGCTCGGTGCTTGTCTCCGTGCGAAGGGCGCATATGACAACAAGCCGTTCTGGAAGCAGATCCAGCATCAGGCTATGGCGGCAGATTTCAGCTGGGCACAGTCCGCAGAGCTGTACCTCGGCCTTTACAAAGAGCTGGAGAGCTGGAATCAGTAAGCGAAAAACAACAAAATATAACAAGAGCGCGTCGGATCAGAATCCGGCGCGCTGTTTTGCTTATGCGGTTTATTTTGCGGCTTCCTCGTCGTGGTGACGGATCTGCGCACGCTTGATCTTGCCGCCGAGCGTCTTCGGCAGTTCATCGACATATTCGATGACACGCGGATACTTGTACGGCGCTGTCTCGCGCTTGACATGATTCTGAAGCTCCTTGGTCAGCTCCGGAGAGGGCGTATAGCCCTTTGCCAGCACGACCGTCGCCTTGACGACCTGACCGCGGATCGGGTCGGGCGCACCGGTGATCGCGGATTCCACGACAGCCGGATGCGTCAGCAGAGCGCTCTCGACCTCGAACGGGCCGATGCGGTAGCCGGAGCATTTGATGACATCGTCATTGCGGCCGACGAACCAGTAATAGCCGCGGGAATCGCGCCATGCAACGTCGCCGGTATCGTAATTCTCGCCGCCGAGCACAGCCTCGGTCAGCTCCGGATTCTTGTAATAGCCGCAGAACAGGCCGGTCGGGTGCTGCTTGTCAATGCCGCAGGCCATGATGCTGCCTTCCTCGCCGTCCTCGCACTCGGTGCCGTCCGGCCGGAGCAGATGAATATTGTAGAGCGGCGACGGCTTGCCGGTCGAGCCCGGCTTCGGGTCGATCCACGGGAAATTCGCTATCAGAACCGTACCCTCGGTCTGGCCGAAGCCCTCGCGCATCTTCTTGCCGGTCAGCTCATAGATGCGGTTGAAGACTTCCGGATTCAGCGGCTCGCCTGCATTGCAGAAATTCTGGATGCTGGAAAGATCGAACTGCGTCATGTCCTCCTGGAGCATGAAGCGGTACATGGTCGGCGGTGCGCAGAAGGTCGTCAGCTTGTATTTGCTGATGACGGAGAGCATATCCTTTGCATCGAATCTGCCGGTGAAATCATAGACGAACTGGATCGCGCCGCAGATCCACTGGCCGTAGATCTTGCCCCAGCCGAACTTCGCCCAGCCGGAATCCGAGATCGACATATGCAGCTTGTTCTCCTGCACCTGATGCCAGTATTTTGCAGTGACGATGTGGCCGAGCGGATGCGCGAAATTATGGCAGACCATCTTCGGCATACCGGTCGAGCCGGAGGTGAAGTAGATCAGCATGGTATCGGTCGCTTTGGTCGCTTCGTCGCCGGTCGGACGCTCAAAGGTGTCGGGATATTTCGCGATCTCCTCAGTGAAGAAATCCCAGCCCTCACGCGGCTCAGCAACGGCGATCAGCTTGCGCAGCGTTTTGATCTGCGGAGCAGCGCCGTCGATCTGTGTGCGGATATATTCGTCATCGCAGGCAATGATCGCGGAGATCTCCGCCATATTGCCGCGGTAAGCGATATCGTGCGTGGTAAAGAGCAGATTGCCGGGGATGAGAATGACGCCGAGCTTATGCAGCGCGGTCGCGATCACCCAGTATTCCCAGCGGCGGCGGAGGATCAGCAGAACAACATCGCCCTTTTTCAGTCCCAGACTGCGGAAATAGTGGCAGGTCTGGTTTGAGAGCTTCGAGATCTCTGTGAATGTGAAGCTGCGCTCCTGCTTGTCGTGGCTGAGCCAGAGCATTGCCTGCTTTTCCGGCTCCTGCTTTGCCCATTCATCGACGATATCCCAGCCGAAATTGAAATCCTCCGGCACATTGACACGGTAGTTCTTCACGAAATCCTCATAGGAATCAAATTCGATCCGGGGCAGATATCGGTCTAACAGCATGATTGATCAGTTCTCCTTTATATTTGCATTCCGCGGCTCATTCCGCGATCATAGTCAGAAATCTTGCCTTTGTGTCACCGACGCAGCGCTGTCCGTGGGGATAGGTCGGATTGAAATAAATCGAGTCGCCCTCATTGAGAATGATCTCCTGATCCTCAAAGACGACCGCGATCGAGCCTTTCAGGACGAGGTTGAATTCCTGTCCGGCGTGTGTGACGAGCTTTGCGGGCTCATCGGTCGGCTCCAGCGTGACGAGCAGCGGCTGCATGATCTTGTCCGCATAACGGAACGCGAGATCCTTGAAGCGGTAGCCGGGGAAGCGGCTGATGCTCTTGCCCTTGCCGCGGCGGACGACCTGATAGGTGTCGATGCGGCTCGGCTCGCCGGTGATGATCTCATTGAAATCGACATTGAATTTGTTGGCGATCTCATAGAGTACGCTGATCGGGAAATCGCCGTTCTCCTCATAGCCTGCATAGGCGGCGGGATCGAGTCCCAGCTCCGAAGCAAGCTGCTCCTGCGAATAATCACATACCTCGCGCAGCTCCTTTACGCGTGCAGCGATCTCATTGATAGGTTCCATAAACAGCCTCCGTTTCAAGATGATAAAAAACGGCAAGAAGCATAAGCTTCTCACCGCTCACTGACCTTTTTTTGCGATCCGTTCCCATGCGCAAAAATGCCCGCAAACAACAAGAAGCCTCACGGCAGCTGTACCGATACCGGAAGTCGTACAGCGTTTACGGACAGCGTGACATTCAGCAGCATGGCATGGGCGCTCCTTTCGGGAATGGTTCACCGGCGTATGCTGCCGGCTGATTTACATTTTATTATAGCACACCGGAGCATTGTTTGTCAAGAAATCCCGCAGATTCCGGCAAAATGCACAAAGCAATTTCAGCCGAACCGCGCTTCGATCAGCGGCTGATCCCAGAAAATCCGCCCGCCCAGCTCTGCCGCGAGCGCATCGGCCTTTTCTCGGAGGGATCCGAGCATTGTCTGTTCGCGCTTTTTCGAGCGGCGGCCGCGGGCTTCATACAGCACGGTCTCCGCTGCGGCATCATAGCTGATGCCGAAATCCTCCGCGCTTTCATGCGGGAAGAATGTCACGGTCAGCGCATAGCGGATATTGCCCTCTGCGGAGGATGCAGTCAGGAATACGGCGGCAGCACGGCGCGGAATGCCGGCGAACTCCGCCGATGCCGCGAAATACTGCGCGTATACATGGATATCGTTCATTTGGATGCTCCTTTTCGCATGATAAAAAACCGGAAGTGCAGAGAGCGCTTCCGGTTTTGTGATTGTCAGGTCGCCGCCGTGGCTGCGTCCGCAGGATCGCGGTCGAGCAGCTCCAGCATCAGCCGGTTGAAGCGGTTCTTCTGCACGATATTGCAGACATGACCGCAGGCTGCCATCTGGATCATGCGGCCGGCAGTCTGCTTTGCCTCGCGCACGGTCCGGCGCAGGAAACAGGTATCCAGCTTGCCGGAAATATAGATATTCTCCGGATGCAGCTCCAGCTCAAACATCTTGCTGAACCGGAACGCCTGATTGAAAATATGCATATAGAGCTTGAATTCCTTCTTGTTGAGCGCGACCGCACATTTCCGGAAAATGCTGCGGCTCTCCTCATTGCGCTTGCCGGGCATGATGATCCAGCTGAAAACATGATAGACTGCGGCAAAGGGGAGCTTGTCACCGATTCTGGAGAACACGCCCGCGCAGGCACGCAGCAGCGAATTGACCGTTGCGACCGCGCCGACCAGAATGCCGAAATCCACATAATCCGGATAATATGCCTCGATGTACTTCACGAACACCGTACCGAGCGAAACGCCCATGAAGGTCGCGTGGCGGACGCTGTAATGATCGCAGACCGCAAGGATCTCCTTTGCAATCGCATCCAGCGTGACATCCAGCTCCGAGAGCCGGAGATTGCCCTCGTTGTGGCTCGGCAGGTCGATCGTCAGCACATTGTAGTACTTCGACAGCAGCGGGATCTGATATTTCCAGATCCGCGAATTGCCGCCGAAGCCGTGCAGCAGAACGATTGTCTCTGTGTTCCCGTCCTCTGCGGGAATAAAGGTGTGATGCAGCATGAATAAAGTTGCCCCCCGAAATCATATTGTAAATTCATTATAGCATTCGGGAGGCACAGTGTCAATATCATATTATAATTTTTACTGCTTATTCATACATCGTTCAGAATTAGTCGTGCCGCGGCCGCTGGAGATCGTCGGTATCGAGCATCACCGTGAACGGGCCGTCGTTGCAGAGCGTGACCTGCATATGCGCACCGAACACACCGCATTCGACCTGCGGAATCACGGCGCGGCACTGCGCAAGGAACAGCTCATAGAGCCGGTTCGCTTCATCGGGCTTTGCCGCATGAGAAAAGCTCGGACGCGTTCCGCGGCGGCAGTCGGCGCAGAGCGTGAACTGTGAGATCACGAGCAGCGCCCCGCCGACATCCTGAATGCTGCAATTCGTCTTGTCATCGGCATCTGCGAAGATCCGCAGCTTCAGCAGCTTATCGGTCAGGCGGCTGACCTCCGCATCGGTGTCGGTATCGGTCACGCCGAGCAGCACCAGAAAGCCCTGTCCGATCGCGCCGACGGTTTCGCCGTCCACACTGACGGCCGCAGAGGATACACGCTGGATCAGCGCGCGCATAGCGATCGCTCCTTTCTCATCCGTAAACGGTCTTGGCAAAATCGACCGTTGCCTTGGCGTCCTTTGCGTAGCAGTCCGCCTTGATCGTCTCGGCATAATCCGCAGTCAGCACCGCGCCGCCGACGACGGTCTTACATTCCGGATACTGCGCATTCAGCAGCCTGATCGTTTCCTCCATCGCGCCGACGGTCGTTGTCATCAGCGCGGAAAGCCCGACGAGCTTCACCTGATTCTCAATCGCCGCATCGACGATCTTCTGCGGCAGCACATCCTTGCCGAGGTCGATCACATCATAGCCGTAATTTTCGAGCAGCAGCCGGACGATATTCTTGCCGATATCATGCACATCGCCCTGCACCGTCGCAATGACGATCTTGCCCTTGTCCGCATCGCCGTCCTGTGCGGCCATGCTCGCCTTGATGACGCCGAATGCGCTCTGCGCAGCGGTTGCGGCCTGAATGAGCTGCGGCAGGAACACCTTGCCGGATTCGTAATCCGCGCCGACCGTATCGAGCGCCGGTATCAGCATATCATTGACGACTGCGAGCGCTTCATGCGTTTGCAGCGCCTCCTGCGTCAGCCGCGCCGCATCCTGCCGCAGGCCGCGGATGACCGCGCCCTCCAGCGTCAGCGTGCTGCTCTGTGCCGGAGCCGCCGCAGCAGCGGTGCCGGTATCCTGATAGGCTGCGATGAAATTCTCACAGTTCGGATCGAAGCCGGAGAGCATCCGGAATGCACGGACGGTATCGGTCATGCCTTCAGCCATCGGATTCATGATCGGGAGCGTCAGACCGTTCTGGAGCGCCATGCAGAGGAAATTGCGGTTGATGAGCGGCCGGTTCGGCAGGCCGAAGCTGATATTGGAAACGCCGAGCACCGTTTGCAGGCCCAGCTCCTCCCGCACGCGCCGGACGGCACTGAGCGTTTCAGCGGGGCCGTTTTCGCCGGTCGATGCAGTCAGCGTCAGGCAGTCGAGATAGACATCCTCCTTCGGGATGCCGAGCTTCTGCGCTTCATCCAGTATTCTTTTGCCGATGCGGAAGCGCTCTGCGGCGGTCTGCGGGATGCCGTTTTCATCGAGCGTCAGACCGACGATCGCCGCGCCGTAATGCTTCAC
>DGSY01000057.1 GCA_002394125.1 Ruminococcus sp. UBA4350 | reverse complement strand
TGACAGCTTCCACTTTGACCGACACAATCAGCAGCAGGATTTTCAGCAGCGGAAGAATCTCATTCTGAAAAAGGAGAACCGAAATACAATCCTCGCCGTTCGACTGGAACGCTTTTCCGTACCGCAGAATCTTGTCTTTGAGCTTCTGCGCCGAGATCGCCATTTCGTTTTTCTCATCCGCATGAATGATGAGGTCAAGCACCGCCAGCAGACCGTTCACATGGTTCCGCGGCATATACAGCGGCAGTGCATCTTTCGGAATCCGTCCCATTTTGCAACACCCCTTCCTGTTCAAGCGTGCAAGGATGCAATTTTACGTTGTCTTTGCACTCTTGCATCCTTGCATTGTTGTCCGGCAAAGACCAATACCAGCCATCCGATTTCTTCTCAGACTGCACGCCGATCGCTTTCTTTGCGGCAATCATTGTGCGCTTCGAGATGCCGCATTCCTCCGCTTTGGCGAGAATATCTTTCTGAGCCTTTGCACCCGCTTCCAGTTCAGACAGCAGCAGTTCTTCTGCCAGCTTGCTTTTCTTCTTCCCGCCGGAACCGGATAGTAATTCGTTCGGATCACCATCATACTCTCCGAGATATCGGAATCCGTTATCCTTATCGAGTTCAAACGCAACCGGCTTTCCCTCCGGCGCAAGGCTACTCTTTGCATGAATCATAACACGAATCTGCGGATTCTCCCTGTCCCGCGCTACAATCAGAACGCTTCGTGCCGCCGCCGCAAAGTCGATACTTCCAAGTCCGCGATAGGACGCTTTCTGCCCCGATGACTTGTTCATGTGCCCGATCAGAACGATTGCGCATCCATATTTCTCCGCGATGTTTCCGAGATGCGCCATGATCGGGCGGACTTCATTCGCCCGGTGCATATCCACCGCCGCGCCGAGATAAGCCTGAATCGGATCAAGGATCACGAGCTTTGCATTGGTCTGCTGAATTGCGGCTTCCAGTCTGCCGTCTGTCATCGAAACACATTGCTCTGTTTCGTCTATCACGAGCACTTTTGAGCAGTCGGCGTTCGCTGCAATCAGCCGTGGCTTGATCGTATCCGCAAGCCCGTCTTCTGCTGTTTGATAGATAACCGTGACCGGCTCCTGTTGTTCCTCGGATTCAAACATCTTACCCTGCGTCAATTCCGCCGCCAGATGCAGCACCAGAGTCGTTTTACCCTCACTGGGATCGCCCTGAATGATCGTGATCTTGCCGTATGGGATGTACGGATACCAGAGCCAGCGCGTATTGGTCGCCTCGACCTCATCCATGTGGATCAGTTTCAGCGGAATGTCCTGCTGCATTATCTTTTCGTCTGTCATTGAACCCCTCCTTCCTTTTTCACCTGCCCCGAATCAGGGCCGGGTCGATGCGGTAACGATTCGTTACCCCATATATGTGCGGACTGTCTCTGATCATTGTATCACCATCCTCTCGATCTGACCCTGCTTTTTCTGCTATTCAGTTGTCAAGGTACTGTCGGCTTTGTGCCGTATTATCCAGTGTAGCGCATTTCTCCGCATTTTGCAAACACGATTCCGTCTTAAACTAGAAAATAATTTGATTCGCAGATTAAAAACTAGTTTATTGTTGAATTTCAGCTTGACAAACGCCCTCCTGAATCGTATAATGGAAGTAAAAAACAGGGAGGAACACCCACCATGAACCTGAAATTCCGCTTTGATCCGGCAAAGTCTGTCATCCATTTTCGCGCAGGCGATACCGAAACCGAATGCACCTTCACGCAAGCCGTGCAACAGATCAATCAGCTGGCGGCGAATCTGCCGGTCATCAATGATCTCGTGGACAAGGCAGAGGATCGTATCCGCAAAGGGACAAAAGAAAAAGGACTGCACGAGGCAGTCCAAAACTACAAGGATGCAGGGTATAACGGCGCGTTCTGCGCGTTTGTGCTCGATTCAATCTACGAATACGCTCTCTATCATAATGAGGAGATTATGCGGATAAAGCTGAAAACGGTCGGCGGGCACATGAAAGATCAGGTGCAGCCCGGCTTTGAGCAGCTCCGCAGATTGCTGACCGCGTTTCCGGCAGGCACCATGCCGGAGCTCATCGGCTTCTCTCTCTTTCAGCCGGTTCAGGTGGAGATCATCGGCGGGCAGACATGGTACAGCTCGGTCTTCCCGTGCAATGCGTTTCTGCTGATGTTCCGTGATATGCTGCAAATGACGGGATCAGCGGTTTGCACCTGCACCGTCTGCGGAGACTATTTCTGCGGAAAAGCGGGAGAAGATTGCTGCGGAAATCCGGATTGCAAAAAGTATCTGGAAATGACCGATCCATATCAGAAGAAAAACGAACTGTCGGCGCTTGTTCGCAATTTCTCCTGCCGCGTCCGGCAGCATCGCTGTAATATTGTCCAGATCTGCGAATCGGCTCAGGCAGCGGAGGAATTCAATGCTTTTGCGACACCGATGCAGAATTCCGTCAAGGCGCGGGCGAAAACGATGAAAGCGACCGATGCACCGATCAGGGATATCCTCAAGCTGAAAAACGAAATCAAGAACAAGCTCTATGTTGAGTTGAATGATAAATAATACGAGATTCTTGCGAAGTACGGAGAACCAACTGAATGAAATATTAAGGACGCCCTTAATCAGGGCGTCCTTCGTTTATCAGAGAAACTAAAAAGGCCTCAAATAATTGTTGACGAATTGTGCAAAATATGGTATAATAGTATAAATATACCCAATTGATACGAAAACTGATAATTGCTTTTCTTATGTATAGGGGGTGCCTCAATGTACACGGAAGAATTGCATATGAACTATCAAAAGTCAATTCAGGCATTTATGAGTGCATATCCATATATCAATGCCGAGATGATAAGGCAAATTGATTCATACAGTCGCAACTGTGCGCTGTGTATGTGGGATTCGTTATCTGTTGCGCTCCCTATTTGTACGAAGAACGCGAATGAAATATATGCCTCAGATGGTTATTATTGCGAATTCTCTGAGAATCAGATCCAAGAAATGCTTGATGATTTGCGCAGAACGCACTATGTGATACCTGTGCCGCCTTTTTTTCAAAAGATTGCAGAACGGGATTGCACAGACAATACCGATTTCAGCCGCAGACTGGCATCATGCTTCAAGCTGATGATGCTGGCTTTTGCATTGATTGATAACGCTCTTCAGCAGGCTGAAATCAAGATCATTGCCGAGTTATACAGTAAGCTGATTCTGGTATGCGATGCTTGCCATGTCAAACCGTATAATGATAGTGTGGATTTGTACGATCTAGCTGATGATGAACCTCTTCCACCATCTCCACAGTCAATCAAGATGCAGCCATTGACATCGCCGATTCGGACGGAAACAGTATCGAAAAAGGAAAACAAACCGGAACCACAAGTCGAAGAGACGGAACCGCTAGAATTGCTGGAGCATCTGATTGGTTTGAATTCAGTCAAAAAGGAGATCGGCGAGGTCAAGGCATTGGCAACTGTGCAGCAAAAGCGCAGGGAAGTCGGCTTGCCTGTTTCGGATATTTCCTATCATTTGGTATTTACCGGCAATCCCGGAACCGGAAAGACAACTGTTGCACGGCTCGTTGCGCAGATTTATAAAGAGCTTGGCATTTTGTCAAAAGGTCATCTTGTCGAAGCTGCTGCCAAAGATCTGGTTGCCGGATATGTCGGGCAAACGGCAATCAAGACCGGCGAGCTGATTGAAAAAGCATTGGGCGGTGTTCTGTTTATTGACGAAGCCTATTCGTTGGTTGATAAAAACGGACAGGGATATGGTCAGGAAGCCATAGATACCCTTCTGAAAGAAATGGAAGATCATCGGAACGATCTTGTCGTAATCGTTGCCGGTTATGATGAACCGATGCAGCAGTTTATTGAATCAAACCTTGGCTTAAAATCCCGTTTTAACAGAT
>DGSY01000068.1 GCA_002394125.1 Ruminococcus sp. UBA4350 | reverse complement strand
CTCTGTGCGGTATTGCCTTAAAAATCCTTGCCGGGCGACAGCCCGCCTGCGGATTTTTGCCTTGAACGGAACAAAATCATCTCAAAAATCCGCATATTATTTTAGTGTCAACACGCCCTAACTGAGAGGTACATATTATGATTATACTCAATCAAATCAAAAAAGTCTATAATCCGAAAGGTGCAAATGCATTTGAAGCGCTGCACGGTATTTCGTTGCGGATCGAAGACGGCGAAATGGCCGCGGTGATCGGGCGGTCAGGCGCCGGAAAATCGACGCTGCTGCATATTCTTGCGTGTATTGATACGAGCGAGGGCGGCGAATATACCATTGACGGAACGGCGGTATCCGGTCTGTCTGAACGAAAGGCTGCACAGATCCGGAATGAGAAAATCGGCATGGTCATGCAGGATTTTGCATTGGTGGAGGATTTTACCGCTCTGGAAAATGTCATGCTGCCGCTGGAATTTGCAAAAGCAAAAAAGCCGAACCGTCAGCAGCTTGCTATGAATGCGCTGAACTCGGTCGGCATGGGCAGTAACGCAAAAAAGCCGGTCAGCAAGCTCTCCGGCGGACAAAAGCAGCGTGTCGCCATTGCAAGGGCGATCGTCAATCAACCGTCGGTCATTCTCGCGGATGAGCCGACCGGTGCGCTCGATTCCGGAACAGCAGCGGAGATCATGGATGTGTTCCGTGAGCTGAACAGTCAGGGGAAAACGGTCATCATCGTCACGCACGATATGAGCATTGCAGAGCAGTGCAGCCGGATCATCGAAATCGCGGACGGAAATCTGGTGACATAAACAGAAGCCCCGCGCTGACAAGTTTTTGTCGGCGCGGGGCGCTTTGATTGATCTGCTTGTCCTGCTCTGATTCGGGCAGCTTTTGTTCAGCGATTTGAAATGCGGATACCCGCAGCAGCGTGTTCCGGTTTCATCAGAAGGATATGTGCGGCTATGCTCCGCAAACCGGAGGCCGGCATACCGTCAGGAATGTGTATTTTTCAGCGCCTGCGAAAACGCCTTACAGCAGCTTTCCGAGCTCCGTTGCAAACTGCTCCGGATATTCCGAAATAAACATATGGCTGCTTTTCGGGAAGGGAATCGCTACGAACGGAACCTTTGCCTGTGACCGGTACCACTTTGCGAGATCGGGCGAGAACAGCGAACCGGGCTCGGAATAAAAATAGGACATTACAACGCTGATCTTTCCGATCACATCACGGTAGTCCTGCTCCTTCATGGATTTTGACAGGGATCTCAGCACGGATTCATCGCACTTCATCAGCCGCTTTTTCAGATTCGGCCGCAGGAGAAATCCCGGTACCTTGCGGAGCTTCGGGACAGCGCTGACTGCAAATTCCTGATAGAGCTGCAAAAAATCCTTGCCCGCTTCGCGTTTGATATCCTTTGCGGTATACCTGCCCTGATACAGTCCGAGCTTCCATTCGCTGTCGTTGACCTGCTTCGGCGACATATCGCAGAGTACGATCTGTTTCAGCGCACCGCAGCCGTAATGCCGGACATAATTCAGCGCGACGCCCGCGCCCATTGACCAGCCGACCAGCGAGACCTCGGAAAGACCGAGTCCTTCGATCAGCTCATTCAGATCACTTGCAAGCGTATCCATTGTGACCGGTTCCTGATTCGCTTTTATGCTGCCGCCGTGTCCTCTGTGATCGTAGGCGATGCATCTCGCCTTGTCCTTCAGCATTGCGGCCGGTACGGAATAAATCTCATGACTGCTCGACCAGCCGTGCATCAGAATGGTCGGCTGACCGCTGCCGGTTTCCTTATAGTACAGTTTCATTCCGTTTTTCAGCTCGAAAAAGCTCATATCGGTATACCTCCCTTTGGCGTATATTTTTCGTATATATGCAGTCGGCTCCTGCCTGCGGAATTATTCTTCCTTCGGCTGATAGAACCGGCCGGAAAGTCTTTGCGTTTTGATCTCATTGATGAACGCTTCCGGATCGGCTTCGCGGACAATGCGTGTTACCTGTGCGGATTCCGCCGCCGACACAACGGAGTATACGACATTGCGTTCGCAGTGACCGTAGGAGCCTTCGCCCTCCAGAACCGTCGCACCGTGCTGACTGATATTGTAGATCGCATTGCAGACTGCAACGGGCTTTGTCGTGACAATGAAAAATGTGCTTTGCTGAAATTTTTTGTAGAGCAGCCGCTGCACACCGGTCGAGACATATTGCAGAATGATCGAATACAGCGCCTTGTCCCAGCCGAATAAGAATCCTGCCGCACAGAGGATGCAGGCATTAAAGCCGAGAATGATCGAGAAGGATTCCACGCCGCGCCGCTCAGAAAGAAAGATCGCGATGAAATCCGTTCCGCCGGAGGTCGCGCCCGCATTCAGACAGACCGAGATCGCAAAGCCCTGAATGATGCCGCCGAAGATCGCGATCAGCAGGATATCCTCCGTGATGATCTTATCCGGCAGGAGGTCGGTGAAAATACTGTTCAGAATGATCATCAGGCAGGAGTACATCGTAAACTTTTTTCCGATGAACCGGAAGCCGATCCAGATCGGGATCAGGTTCAGCGCGACATTGATCACAGTAAACGGCGGTGTCACATGAAACAGCATCGTCACAAGCCGCTGGAGCAGAATCGTCAGACCGGAAACGCCGCCCGGATAAAGTCCCGCCGTATCAATAAAGGTGTTCTTATTGACGGCCATGAGGAAAGCCGCAAATGTCACAGCAAGGATCGTTCGCAGATCGCTGTGCCGGGTGTTTTTCATGTGATCGCCTCCGTTTCATTGCAGAGTGTGGACCATAGCTCTATTATAACACGGTTTGCGTAAGAAATCAACTGGTTTTCATAATAAATAAACGAGACAAAAAATGTGCAGTTTCACAGGGGCGGGAGTAGAAGTTGTAAATCGGATGAAACGAATCGGAAACGGCATTTTTCCGGACTATTCGCGGAAATCGCTTGACATTGTAAGAATAATGTGATATAATAAACACGGCGGAAGCCGAATTATTTTTATTTCTGAAAGGAAGTGTGATCCATGGCAGATAAGGCAGCTGAAAAGAAGACAGCAGCAAAGAAGCCGGCAGCTGAGAAGAAGACGACTGCAAAGAAGGCAGCAGCTCCGAAGGCGGCAGCTGAAAAGGCTGCGGCAGCTCCGAAGGCAGCAGCTGAAAAGAAGACCGCTGCAAAGAAGCCGGCAGCAAAGAAGGCTGAGCCGGTGATCAAGACGATTCTTCAGGTAGACGGCAAGGATTTCGATCTCAGCACGCTGGCAGTCGATGCACTCAAGAGCTACAAGTCTACGCACAAGAGAAAGGCAGTTTCTGAGTTTGTTGTCTATGTAAAGCCGGAAGAAAATGCGGCTTATTACACGGTCAACGGCGAAGGTCAGGAAGACTTCAAGGTTGATCTGTAATTCGGATTCGGACTGTGTGCGGCATCCGGAAAAGTGAAAGCTGACCGGTGCAGCAGATGATGAAATGAAACAGGGGAGGTATCTCACAGGAGATGCCTCCCTTGTTTTTTATTCTGATTCGCGGAGTCTGCGGCCGATATATGCGATGAAATCCTTTGCGGGATTTTTGTCCGTCAGCTGATAGAGCATCCGGCAGCCGACTGCATCCTCGATCTCGCCGAGCAGATAGCCGCCCTCCGGAAACCGCAGCAGATCAATCCCTGCAAAATCCAGCGGCAGGACCTCCTGAATGCGCCTGACGAGTGCTTTCATTTCGTCGTCCGGTTCGATCAGCTCCGCCCTTCCGCCGAGCGAAAAATTGCTCCGGAAATCTGCATCCGAAGTCCGCAGAACGGCGGAATAAATCTTGCCGCCCAGAACATAAATGCGTACATCCCAGCCGGTCACAACAGGCGTCTGCACGAGAAACGGATAAGTCTCCTCCGGATGTGCCGCATCAAACCGCGCTTTGTATTCGGCAAGTTCTTCGGGGGAATCCAGCCATGCGACCTCCTGTCCGCCGTGACCGTCTGCGGGCTTGGCAACGAGCGGGAATGTCAGCTCCGGCAGCGGCGCATTCCGGCTGAACTGCCATGTCTGCGCCATCGGGATGCCGTAATGACCGTGCAGCAGGGTATAGGTGCTGTATTTCTGATTTGTGATGCCGGTGACCTTTGCACTGTTGAAGCAGGGAATTTTCCGCACGCCCTCTGCATACATACTGTGGATATATTCGCGGGAGCGGTTCACGAGAAAATCCGCCTCATTCCAGAGAAGCGTGCGCGTTTCGGGATCATTTGTCAAAGAGAGCCGGAGAGAAAGTCCCTCCGGCTCTGCATTCAGACACAGCTGTTCAATAAACCAGCGGTTACGCTGCGCATCCTCCGGTGTGTAGAGCAGCAGTCCGCGCTTCATTCTGCCGACTTAATCTGGCTGCGGATGTGCCACATGATATTGGTTGCGGGATTGATGCCGCAGGTGTCGATCGTGCTCTGGAGCTGCGGATTGGAATTGACCTCGCAGACATAGCGCTCATTTTCCTCTTTGCCCATGAGGATATCGACGCCGGCGAAATCAAGGCCGAGCGCTTCGGCTGCTTCGACCGCGATCTTTTCCTCATACGGGGTGATGTTGCGGGCAGAGCCGACACCGCCAAGCTCCATATTCGAGCGGAACTGCTGCTTCGACTGCGAACGGCGCTCCATTGCGCAGACGACCTTGCCGCCGACGACCGTGACGCGGAGATCGCGGCCGGCGCTGTCAGCGATAAAGCGCTGGAAGTGGCAGTCATGCTCGCCGATATGCGTCAGGATGCGCTCGGCCTCCTTGACATTGTTTGCGAGATAGACCTGCTGGCCGAAGCTGCCGACATTCTCTTTGATGACAAGCGGCCAGCCGAGGATCTTTGCGGCCTGTTCCGCAGAAGCGGGATTGCGCTTGCAGTTCGGGAAGCAGGTCGGTGCCGGAATGGTATCAGGGATCGGCACGCCTTTTGCCGCGAGTTTCAGGAGTGTTTCGATCTTGTCATCCGCGAGCGCGATCGACTCGGCGCTGTTGAAGAGCTTGAGACCGGAAAGCTCCATTGTCTTTGCGAGCTGAATGTCCTTATCCCAGAACAGCACGAAGCTCGGCTTCGGATCACGCGCCGCGGAGCCGATGACGGTCGGGCGCTGATCGGATGTCCACTTTGAGAAGCGCAGACCTGCTTTTTCAGCCGATTCCTGAAGCAGCTTATAGAGCGAATTGAATTTCGCGGGATTGTAGTAGCTGTTTACGATCAGCCAGCCGTTGTAGATATCCATTTTGACTTTCCTCCATACAAAAAAAGATCATTTCCGGCATCCGCCGTTTGCAGTTATATTGTACTACATTTTCGCTGAATTGTCAAGGCAATTCGGCGGCGGGACAGCTGCCGGAAAACAGAAAGCGCACCGTGCCGGACACAGTGCGCTCTGTCATTGTATATTAAGCTGCTTCACGGCACGATCTCATATCGGAGTCGGGTACAGCCCGGTTATATAATATAGTACCAGCTGTCGTCGCTGTCGAGATCGGTCGGGGCAGGCTTTGAGCCGGAATCATAGCGGTAATGCAGCTCCTGATTCTTGATGCTGACCTTTGCACCCTCCGGGATCGAGCGTGTGATGAACGCATTTGCACCGATGACCGCGCCTTTGCCGATGACGGTCTCGCCGCCGAGAATCGACGCGCCGGAATAGATCGTCACATTGTCGCAGATCGTCGGATGGCGCTTCTTGGATTTGAGCGACTGGCCGCCGCGTGTCGAGAGCGCACCGAGCGTCACGCCCTGATAGACCTTGACATTGTCGCCGATCTCGGTCGTTTCACCGATGACGATGCCGGTGCCGTGGTCGATGAAGAAATACCGGCCGAGCGACGCGCCGGGGTGAATGTCGATACCGGTCTGGCTGTGGGCGAATTCTGTCATGATGCGCGGGATGATCGGCACACCGAGCAGATGCAGCTGATGCGCGAGCCGGCTGACGAGAATTGCGAACAGACCCGGATAGGAATAGATGATCTCATCCTTATTATATGCGGCGGGGTCTCCGTCGAATGCCGCCTGCACATCGGTCTCAACATAGCTGCGGATCTCCGGGATCTTTCCGATAAATGCGAGCGTCAGCTCCTGTGCGCGGGCAAGCCTGGCATCATAGCCCGCTTCTTTCATTTCCGGAAGATATTCCAGCACGACTGCGATCTGGCGGGAGAGATTGAAGATCACATCCTCCAGCAGCATAGTCGTCTGATTGCGCACGGTGTAGACGCGGTAGGACTGTGCGCGGTAATAGCCGGGGAAAATGATCTTGCGCAGCTTGTGAATGATATCAATGACGATCTCCTTGTTCGGCTGATCGAAAGCGATCACTGCGTCGATCGTGCGGTCTGTCTGATAATCGGCGAGCAGGGTATCCACCAGCGAACCGATCTGCTGTTGAAGCTTGATTGACATTAGCAGCACCTCCGTTCTTTTCTATTGATGTACCAATTAAATCTTG
>DGSY01000031.1 GCA_002394125.1 Ruminococcus sp. UBA4350 | reverse complement strand
CGGCTGCATTCGTGACCTATATCCGCGCGATCCTCCTGCGCGATGAGGGTGCAACGATCTCCCCCTTTGCAGCATTTCTTCTGCTGCAAGGGACGGAGACACTCTCCCTCCGTCTGGAGCGCCATGCCGAGAATACCAAAAAAGTCATTGATTATCTGAAGCAGCATCCGCTGGTCGCGAAGGTCAATCATCCCTCGCTGCCCGATCATCCGGATCATGCGCTCTATGAGAGATATTTCCCGAACGGCGGCGGCAGCATCTTCACCTTTGAGATCAAGGGCGGACAGAAGGAAGCCCATGCATTCATAGATCATCTGGAGATCTTCTCGCTGCTGGCAAATGTCGCGGATGTGAAGTCTCTGGTGATCCATCCGGCAACAACGACGCATTCGCAGCTCAGCGAGGAGGAGCTTGCGGATCAGGGCATCACGCAGGCGACCATCCGCCTGTCGATCGGCACGGAGCATATTGACGATATCATTGCCGATCTCGAAAAGGGCTTTGAGGCCGTGGCAGCACTGTGAACCCTGCTCCGGCTTTCCGATCAAACTTTGCAGAATCGTTTTCCTCACTTTCCCGGCCGTTTTGAAAGCGGCCGGGTTTTTTGTGCAGCAATAAAAAGAGCAGCAGGATTTCTCCGGCTGCTCTTGCCATATTGATTTGGTGAAGAACGGTATCAGGTGCGCTTCTGCTCCGCAGTTTATCCGATATCCGATGTATCGCTGCTTTCCGTCCGCCGCCATGCGCGGCTCTCATAATAATCTTCGAGGATCTCCGCATCGAGCTTGCCCTCATCTGCCATGCGGCGCAGGATCCCGAAAGCGGCCTCCGGCTCCATCGGCTTTTTATAGGGTCTGTCCTCCGCGGTCAGCGCATCATAAATATCAATAATCGTCAGGAGCCTTGTCTGCCACGGGATCTCATCGCCGGAAAGGTGATTCGGATAGCCGGAGCCGTCGAGCAGCTCATGATGCCCGCCCGCCCATTTCGGAACATCCCGCATCTCATCGGTGAGAACCATTTTCGCGAGCAGGTCGGCGGTATGCTGCACATGAGACTGCATGACTGCCCGCTCCGCATCCGTCAGCGTACCGGCGCGGATCGTCAGCGCCTCCAGCGTATCCGCCTGCAAGAGCGGAACGGTTCCGTCCGCGGTGCGGCAGGGGAGGTCAGCGGTCTGCCGGATCTCGTCGATCGTCTCATCGTCCAGAAACGGCGCTGCATTCCATTCGGTGATCTTTTCGCGGATGCGGCTGAGCTCTGCAATGCGGCGCTCCGCCTCCGGTGCATAGTTAGGATTCTCAAGTCCGGCGATCTTTTCATAGAGCGCCGCCGTTTCGATGCGGTGCATCAGCGCATCCTTTTTGCTGCCGAGACGGTCGGGCTTGTCCATGACGGAATGCGGGATGACCAGCTTGCCGATATCATGCAGCCAGACACTCATCAGAAACGGCCGCATATCCTTTTTGCTGCGGATACCGCGCCGCTGGCAGTACCGCATATAGTTTTCTGCATATCTTGCCATGCTGCGCGTGTGATTGGCGTTATAGGGCGAGCGTTTGTCGATCGCCTCGACCATGACCAGCACAAAGGAATGCAGGAAATCCGCGAGCCGGATCGAGAGCTTTTTGTTGGAGAGCAGCAGCTCGATGATATTCGTTGTATCATGGATCAGAACGACCTCAGCGGCTTCCTCCGGACTGATCCTGAAAATGGAGGCCGTGAGCGTCAGATATTTCAGCTTCCCGCCGGACAGAAACGGGATATTGCTCCGCGTTTTCTTTTTGGTATAAACAATGTCGATCAGCTTATCGAAAAAGACATCGTTTTCCGGCTCCCGCTCCATGAGCTGATCCAGAAATTTGTCCTGTATCTCCGCAGATTCAGCACCGAATACATCCGCCGCAGACTGATTGCAGAAAACGATGCGGCCGCCCTGCCCGATGACGAGGATGCCCTCGGCCAGATCGTCTGCCATATTCTTCAGGAAGCTGCGTGCGCTGAGATCCATGTGCGTTCCCCTTTCTGCATTCAGAGCTTCTTTTTCATCGTGAGGATATTCTTCCCGTCCGTATATTCGTAGAGCATTTCGTCGGTGTTCTTCTTTGCGAGCAGAATGCCAAGCCCGCCGATCCCGCGTTCCGCCGCCGGCAGTGAAACATCCGGATCGGTCCTTGCGACCGGATCGAACGGTATGCCGCTGTCGGTAAATACGAGCGTTAATTCGGCAGGCGCTTCGCTGATCTCCGCGGAGACCGTCACAGAGCCGGTCTCCGGCGCATATGCATAGCTTGCAACATTGACATAGATCTCCTCCGCAGCGACCTGTATCTGAAGCTGCTTTGTCATCGGGCATCCGGCGGCTTCGAGAATCTCCTCCAGAAATGCCTGAACGGCAGACAGATTGTCTATGGTTGCATCAAGCGTGATCTTCGGCATCTTGTATCCCTCTTTTCTGACTCAGGATGCGGGAGACTTCTGCTCCCTGCTTTATTATATACCAAATCGCGGCAAAACGCAAGTATCTGTCAAAAAAACTGCGTCAGCCGCCTGTTTTCAGCATTTCACCGGCAATGCGGAAACTGTGATGCGGGCATGATAACACTTAATCCTGTCGAAAATACGGTTTTTTTGGTGATTCCTATAAAAATAGCGTTTTGCACTCCCGTTTCCCGCCTGAAATGTGATATAATAGAAAGGCTGAATACGAAAATATCTGACTGACACTATTGAGAGAGGCGGCACCTTCATGGTATTTGCTGATTTATTCTTTATATATCTGTTTATCCCGCTTTGTCTGCTCTGCTATTTCCTCGCGAAGTCTATCAACGCGAAGAATGCAGTGCTTTTGATTTTTTCCCTGATTTTTTATGCATGGGGCGAGCCGGTCTGGGTCGTCATGCTGATCGGCTATGCATATCTGAATTATAAATGCGGTCTGCTGATCGGGCGGTCACGGAATAAGCCCGCCGCCAAGCACGCGCTGCTGCTCGCGGTAATTGTCGATCTCGGCGTACTGGGTGTATTCAAATACAGCGGCTTCTTTGTGGAGAATCTCAATGCGCTGCTGCATATCTCGATCCCTGTCCCGCAGATCCGGCTGCCGATCGGCATTTCGTTCTACACCTTCCAGACGCTCTCCTATACGATCGACTGCTACCGCAACAAGGTCAAGGTGCAGAAAAGCTACAGCCGCTTCCTGCTCTATGTTTCGATGTTCCCGCAGCTGGTCGCCGGCCCGATCGTCCGCTATTCGACGATCGCCGCGGAGATCAATCACCGCTCGGTGTCGCAGGCAGATTTCGCTGCCGGTCTGACGCGCATGATCCGCGGCATCGGCAAAAAGGTCATCATCGCGAACAGCATGAGTACGATCGTCACCGGCTGCTTCGGCGCGGCGGATCAGGGCTATCCCGGCGTCAAAACCGTTTCGGCGCTCGGCGCATTCCTCGGCGCGACGGCCGTTGCGCTCCAGTATTACTTTGACTTCTCCGGCTATTCGGATATCGCAATCGGTCTCGGCCGCATCTTCGGCTTCCATTTCGATGAGAACTTCGATTATCCGTATATCTGCAAATCCATCACGGATTTCTGGCGGCGCTGGCATATCTCGCTGTCCTCGTGGTTCCGCGATTATGTTTATATCCCGCTCGGCGGCAACCGCAGAGGTCTCAAGCGCCAGTGCATCAACATTATGATCGTCTGGGCGCTGACCGGCTTCTGGCACGGCGCAAGCTGGAATTTCATGCTCTGGGGCGTGTATTTCGGCGTGCTGCTGCTGATCGAAAAGCTCTTTCTGCTCAAGCGGCTGGAAAAGCTGCCGTTCTGGGTCGGCCATATTTACGCGCTGTTCCTTGTCATCATCGGCTGGGGCATTTTCCACTTCGATGATCTCGGCGCACTGGGAAAGTTCTTCGGCGCGCTCTTCTGCCTGAACGGAAATCCGTTCTCCTCGGAGATCACGAGGAATATCCTCTCCGGCAATATTTTCCTGCTGATCGCAGCGGTGCTGTTCTCGTTCCCGATCGTACCGGCGATCCGCAAAAAGATGATCAAGACCGAGAAGGGCTACTATCTTGCAAACAGCCTGACGATCGTGCTGAATGTCGCGATCCTCATCATCAGCTCGCTGATGCTCGTCAACAATACGAACAATCCGTTCCTGTATTTCAGATTCTGATGCGCGGATGCGCAGCAGTCTGCTGAATGTCTGAAGGGAGACGAAATCTGAATGCCTGATAACAACAAAAAGCCGCAGCCCGGCCCGAATACGCAGATTTTCAATGCGATGAACGAGGACTGTGTGGAAATGCTCGACCGGCATCATGCGGAGGAGGTAAAGGCTGCACAGGCCAAAAAGCGCCGCAGAGCGCAGGCCGTGCCGCAGCGTCCGGTGAATACGCAGAGACCTGTGGTGCGTCCCGCTAACGAACAGCAACCGGCGGAGCGTCCCGCGAATGCACAGCAACCGGCGGAGCGTCCCGCGAATGCACAGCGACCGGCGGAGCGTCCCGCGAATGCACAGCGACCGGCGGAGCGTCCCGCGAATGCACAGCGACCGGCGGAGCGTCCTGCGAATCCACAGAGACCGGCACAGCGTCCCGCAAATGCGGAGAGACCCGCACAGCGCCGTGCAGATGCACAGAGAACAGTGCAGCGGAAATCCCGACCGGAAGCCGCAGTCCAGCGGTCAGCCCGCAGAGCGGAGGATGCACAGAAACGGACGGATAACGCGGGTGCAGCGGTTCGTCCGCGCCGCAAAAAGAAACAGCCGAAATACAAGCGGTATCAGCGTGTATTCAATCTCATCAATATCGCAGCCTGCCTGCTGCTGCTGTTCGGCATCGGCCTGCGCCTGCTGATCGGCAAGCGCGCAAGCGGCTTCCTGCAATCGGAAAACCGCAATCTTGCGGAGTTCCCGACCTTCTCGCTGAGCTCTTATTTCAGCGGCGACTACACGAGCGATATCACCTATTACTATACGGATACGATCCCGAACCGCGAGGGACTCCGCAATCTGGCGAACAAATTCACAGATCATTTCGGTCTGCATAAGGACGATGTTGAGATCATCGGTTCACCGGTGCAGGCAGACAAGGGCTCTGTTGAATCCTCAAAAGCTGATGAGGGCAATGCCGTCACGGTCTATACCGGCGGCAGAGAGGAAACGACGACATCGGCCGCCGTGACGACAGGTTCCGGTGCCGCAGCGGTTTCGGAATCCGCTGTCAGCAGCGATGCAGCCGTGAGCCAGACCGAAACGCAGCCCGCCGAGACCGAGCCGGTGCAGACCAAAAAGCGCACCGAGATTCCCGATGAGGGCGAGGTCGTCAATCAGGCGGTCATCGTCTCCGGCAAGGGTACGCCGGAGGTGCGCGCCATGCCGATGTTCGGCGGCATCTACGATGTCGGCAGACAGTACGCGGGCGTGCTGAATGACTACAAGGCAATGGTCGGCGACAAGGTCAATGTCTACAACATGAGCGTACCGCTTTCCTCTGCATTCTACTGCCCGAAGAATCTGGCCGCGAATTACTCCGACCAGCATGACTGCATCATCAATATCGCAAACTCGCTGGATAAGGTCATCAATATCGATGTATTTCCGACATTGCAGGAGCATTCCGACGAATATATCTTCTTCCGCACCGACCATCACTGGGAGCCGCTCGGCGCTTACTATGCGGCGCAGGAATTCTGCAAGACGGCATCTGTTCCGTTTGTCGAGCTGAAGGATATGGAGGAATGCACAAAGGAGAACTTCACCGGTTCGATGTACGGCTACTCCAATTATCTGGAGGATCTCAAGACATGGCCGGATACGTTCTACTACTACAAGCCGAAGAACGAATACACGATCCAGTATTACGACGAGACCTTCACAAATCCGGACACCAGCCGTGAGCAGACGCTGTTCTACAGTTGGGCGGACGGCGTGAACACCTATTCGACGATCCTCGGCGGCGATCTGGATATCGCGGAGATCAAGACCGATGTTCACAACGGCAGAACGCTTGTTGTCATCAAGAACAGCTACGGCAATGCGCTGATCCCGTTCTTTGTCGGCAGCTTCGAGAAGGTCTATGTGGTTGATTTCCGTTATGTCGAGATCACGATGCAGGACTTCTTCCAGCGCGTCGGCGCAACGGATGTGCTGTTCGGCATGGCAATGTCGAGCTGCTATACGCCCGGCCATATCGACGCGATCCGCGAGATCATGCAGTAAGCCGGCCGCACATATTCTTCTAAAGGGATACGCTGCTGTCCGCAGCTTTTGCCAAGTGATATCTCCCTGCATTGCGGGGCGATATTACGAAACAGAAGCCGCGGTCAGCAGCGATATTTTATATCTCCGTAAGCAGCGTTATTTTATTTCTCTGTATCCATTGCACTTTTTGACATAATATGTTATTAAAAAACCACTGTACCGCTGCGCTGCATATCCGAGAGAAAACCACGCAGAATCGCACAATACACTGCATCACAGCAAATAAGTCCAGCGTGATCCGGTGCAATTTACAGTAACCCGGTTGACCATTCGTTCTCCAAAAAGAATTTCAAGAGCCTGTTTGAAGGGCTTAATAACAAGAAAAGCAGTCGGCACATTTTTGTCGGCTGTTTGTTTGTTCAGTGAAAATATATCTTCTTCATATTCTCCGGCATAGATTCAAACATCATCTGCACCACAGTTTCCGCAGAGGTGGTGTTGTCGTTCAGCAGCCACTCCTTCGTCATGCCGACAGTACCGTAGCAATACAACCGGATAGAGTATCTGAGCTGCGTATCGAGGACTTCGGTATTCATCTTTTCTTTTGCAATGACCTCATAACGCTTGACGAAGTATTCAAGCATATACTGCCACAAGGCGTTCTGCGACGCATCGTCGTAGGCTCGCTTGTAGAAAATAAACTCCTGCCGCATCTTCGCCATGCCCTGTGCTGAAGATTCTGCGGAGATAACATCGGTATCGTAAGCATCGCTCAGGAATATCCATGCCACAAGGTCATACTTATCCTTGAAATGATAATAGAATGTGGGGCGCTCGATCTCTGCGGCACGGCATATTTCGGTCACTCTGATCTTGTCAAGAGGCTTTGTCTTCATCAGCTCTTTCATTTTGTCAGCGATCCATATTTTGGTGCGTTCTGCCATGTGTATCACGCTCTTTTTTTACAGAATTTGAAAAGTGTAAGACTTTCTATCATAATTATAATTCTGTATGTTGAAAAAGTCAATCCCTTCGGGTAAAATAAAAGTAACAAAGGCGGAAAGCCTGCAAGAAAGGAACTGATCTCATGAACAGAGTATGTGAAATTTTAGGAATAACAAAGCCCGTCATTCAGGCGCCTATGGCTTGGATCACCTCGCCGGAGCTTGCGGCGGCAGTATCGAATGCCGGAGGACTTGGCGTTCTCGGCACAAGCGCAGGTTCGGAGGAGATCAAGCGCGGACTGGAGGAAACTGTGGAGGATATGCGCCTTGCAGTCCGTAAGACCAGAGAGCTGACCGACAAGCCTTTCGGTGTGAATGTTTTTCCGTCCGTCATTGATCCCTACGGTTTTAGCAAGGCTATTATAGAAATGCTGAAAGAGGAAAATGTGAAAATTCTTGTTGTTGCAGGTGCTATCGCTCCCGAAGAGTTCAGAGCGTGGAAGGCTGACGGCTTCACGCTCATCGTCCGTGAAATGAACCCCACTGTCCGTGGTGCGATCGAAGCGGAAAAAGCAGGGGCAGACATCATCGTTGCAACCGGCTGTGACGAGGGCGGCTGTATGCCGTCGCTCACATCGGGAACAACTGCGGTAACGGCTCTGCTGTCGGAGTATGTGAATATCCCCGTGCTTGCGGCAGGCGGTATCGTCAACGAGAAAATGGCTCTTGCCGCAAAGGTCGTCGGCGCTGAGGGCGTATTCGTCGGAACACGGTTCATTCTCTCAAAGGAGTGCAGAGCCGCAGACGCAACAAAAGCCGATATTATGGCAACGCACCCCGATGACTATATCGTGTTCACACAGATGAACGGCAATGCCCGTTGGAGAACAACGCCCCATAAGCACGGCATGGAAGGACTGGAAGCGAACAAGCGCGGCGATCTGAATCTGCCGTCCGGCAGTTTCTTCTACGGTATGCTCAAAGGTGATCCCGATGCGGGCGTGAACACCGTTGCAAACGTCACAAGCCTTATCAAAAGTATTGATAGTTGTGAGGATATTGTTGATGAGCTTGCAAGACCGTTTGAGGAGGGATAAATATGCACTTTACAGGAACCGTTTATCGCAACCCCTATTGGGAGACATTTC
>DGSY01000089.1 GCA_002394125.1 Ruminococcus sp. UBA4350 | reverse complement strand
TGGTATTTCATGGAGGAAAAATATCCGGAACTGGGCAATCTGATGCCGCGGGATGTGGTTGCGCGGGAGATGTATTTTGTGCGGCAGATGCCGGAATGCGGCGATGAGGTTTATCTCGATATGACCGGACTTTCCGATGCGATCTGGCAGACGAAGCTCGCCGATCTGCGGGATGAGCTGATGCGTTATCTCGGCAGCGACCCGAAAACCGAACCGGTTCCGGTGCATGAGGGCATCCACTATTTCATGGGCGGCATAGATGCGGATATCCGCCACGGAACAAATCTTTCCGGACTGTATGCGGCGGGGGAGTGCTGCTGTCAGTATCACGGTGCAAACCGGCTCGGCGGGAACTCCATGCTCGGCGCGGTCTGCGGCGGCGGGATCGCGGCGGAATCAGCCGCAGCGCAGAGCGATGACAATCTGCCGCCGCAGCCTGCGGACAGCAGCGACCCGTTTGCAGCTGACGCGGAGCCGCAGCTGATCCGGCAGATCAGCGCGATCCTGCTGGACGGTCTGGGGATCGTGCGCAGTGCGCCGCAGCTTGCGGATGCGCTGGAAAGACTTCAGCAGCTTTCGGAACAGGCGGAATATACCGTTCCGGAGCAGAACCGGCTGCTGCTTGCAAAGGCGATGCTGCTTGCTGCGGATGCACGGAAGGAAAGCCGCGGCGCGCATTTCCGCAGCGATTATCCGCAGACGGATCCCGCATACCGAAAAACGACTGCCGCAGAGTGCAGCGGCGGAACGGTTCATATACGGTTCCGCGATCTGCCGGAGGTACAGGCATGAAAATCGAATTGCAGATATTACGGAGAGAGAATGCTGCATCACACCCATATTGGCAGCATATCCCCTATGAATGTGAAAATGAACAGCTGACTGCGGCATATGCGCTGCGGGAGATCAACGAAAAGCATCTGCCGGATGCAGCCGGTGAACCGGTGCGGCCTGTCCGCTGGGAATGCAGCTGTATGCAGAAGAAATGCGGCGCCTGTGCGATGCTGATTAACGGCGTCCCGCGGCTTGCCTGCGATGCGAAGCTGACGGAAGCCGTGCAGGACGGCATTGTGCGGTTAGAGCCGCTGCGCAAGTTTCCGGTGATCGCCGATCTGACCGTTGACCGCAGCATCATGATGGAAAACCTGAAAACGATGCAGGCGTGGTTTGAAGCGGAAACGCTCGCGGATGAGACAGTCGGCGCGCTGACCTATGATGCATCCCGCTGTCTGCAATGCGGATGCTGTCTGGAGGTCTGTCCGAATTTCTATGCGGGCGGGACATTTTCCGGCGCCGCCGCAGCGGTTCCGGCAGCCGGATTGCTCTCGGCTTTGCCGCAGCCGCAGCAGCGCACATTTTTCCGGAACTACCGAAAATATTTTTATGAGGGATGCGGGAAATCGCTTGCCTGCCGGAATATCTGTCCGGCGGGGATTGATATTGACCGTCTGCTGGTGCATTCCAATGCGGCTGCGGTCTGGAAGCGCAGAAATGCATTCCGCCTGCGCAGCGGGGAGCAGCTCTGATGCGCGGATGGAGGATCGCAGTCGTATCCGTCTGCTGTCTGTTTACGCTTGCGGCATCCGCAGCGGCGGGATATGCTGCGGAGGAAACGTTGACGCATTATGATACGCGTACAGATCTGCGCGTGCATTTTTCCAATGCCGATGCCGTGATCGCGCAGATCCGGCAGGGACTCCGGCAGCGTGATGATACGATCACGCTGACCTACCGTTCGCACAGCGATCATATGGAGGATATCGGCGCGCTCGTGCGGGATCTGATGTCGTTTGCCGTTGCCGAAACGGAACGGCCGGATGAGGGTGACTATATTTTTCAGCAGTACGGCGGATATGAGATGCAGTACAGCTATCAGAAGGATGCGGATGCATATTGCTATACCGTCCGCATTCTGCCGGAATACTACACAGACCGGAAGCAGGAGCAGAAGGTCGATGCATATATCGCAGCGCTGCTGGAGCAGTGGGATTTCAGCAGCCGGACACCCGACAGCGAGATCGTCAGGACGGTCTGCGATTTTGTCACCGAACGGACGGAGTATGACCGGATTCATCAGAAGAATTCCGGCTATCATCTGAAATCGACGGCATACGGTGCGCTCATCAACGGCTATGCGCTCTGTCAGGGCTATGCGGTCACGGTCTACCGGCTGCTGCGGGAATGCGGGATCGGCTGCCGTGTCATCACCGGAACGGCGGTGCTGCCCTCCGGTGAGACAGAGGCACACGCATGGAATCTTGTACGCATCGACGGGCGCTATTATAATCTCGATCTGACATGGGACGATCAGCAGGGATCGGATGCTTATTATTTGTGCGGCGCATCGGATTTTCCGGATCATACGCCGGATGCTGCGTTTGCTTCTGCGGAATTCCGGTCTGAATATCCGGTCGCTGAATACCGCTATGAGAGGAAAGGATAACATGAAAAAAATCATTCATATTGCGGCGATCTTGCTCAGCGTATTTCTGGCAGCCGGTGTGAAGCTGCTGTTTCATGCCTGCGGCCCGAAGGAGGACGGCAGCTGGATGCACTGTCACACGGCGGAAAACGCGGTCTGCATCTGCGGCATCTGCATGGCGGTGCTGCTGCTCGGCGCATTGCTTCTGCGCGGCCGGAAGACAGCGGCAATCCCCTGTCTGCTGACTGCTGCCGCTGCTGTCGTGACGGCGATGCTCCCGAACACGATCATTCATATGTGTATGATGACGGATATGCGCTGTCACGCCGTCATGAAGCCTGCGGTCATCATTTTGAGTATTCTGACCGCGCTGCTTTCGGCGGTCAGCGGCATCCTGCATCTGCGGGAAAGGGCGTGAGCCGATGAAGCAGCAAATCAATCTGCCGCTGAAAAACCTGAAGGGCAAGCCGGTTCGCTCGGCGATGCTGCTGCTGCTGACGGTGCTGCTCTCCTTTGTCATACTGGCGGGCTCGCTGACTGTCAGCAGTCTGCGGACGGGGCTTTCCTCCTTACAGTCGCGGCTCGGCGCAGATATCATGGTCGTGCCGTATGAGGCAACGACAAAATCCTCACTGGAAAACATTGTTTTGCAGGGCAATACCGGCTATTTTTACATGGACAGCAAGCGCTGTGAGAAGATTCTGAACTGTGAGGGGATCGGGCAGGCTTCGACGCAGTTTTTTCTCGCAACGGCAAGCTCCGGCTGCTGCTCGCTGCCGGTACAGATCATCGGCTTTGATCCTGCAACGGACTTCACGGTGCAGCCGTGGATCCGGCGCAGCTACGGCGAGGCGCTGCAAAAATATGATATTGTTGTGGGGCATGATCTGAATGCCTTTGTCGGTGATACGCTGAAATTTTACGGAACGGAATGCCGCGTTGCCGCAAAGCTCGATCAGACCGGCACCAGCTTTGATACGACCGTTTTCACGAATGCGGAAACGATCAAGGCGCTGATCCGTTCCTCTCTGGATCTGAACATGAACGATTTTCAGAACATTGATCCGGAGAAGGTCGTGTCCTGTGTGCTCATCAATGTCGCAGACGGATATTCGGTCGAGGAAGTGATGAATGACATCAATATCCATGTCAAAAAGGTGAAGGCCGTCCGGACAAAGGAAATGATCTCCGGCATTTCGGAAAGCCTGCGCGGGATCTCCGATATCACCGGACTGCTGATCGGCGGCATCTGGCTGTTCGGACTGCTGATTCTGTTTCTGATGTTTACCATGAGCGTCAATGAGCGGAAAAAGGAATTTGCCGTTCTTCGCGTCATGGGCGCATCGCGGCGGATGCTATCCGCGGTCGTGATGAAGGAGGCACTGCTGATCGGGCTTGCCGGCGGCCTGACCGGAACGGAGCTCGGTCTGCTGACGCTGCTGCCGTTTCATTCCCTGCTCGAATCGCAGCTGGAGCTGCCGTTTCTTCTGCCGGATGCACTGCACATTATCCTGATCGCGGCGGCGGGAGCGGCGATTACAGTCGGTGTCAGTGCTTTGGCGGCTTCTGCTGCCGCATACCGGCTGATCCGAACCGATACCGCCCTGATCCTGCGGGGAGAGAATTAGGAGAAAAACTATGATTTTGCGTGCAGAAAAAACTGTGAAGGAATTCATGAGGGAAAACCGGCAGGCGGGTACGAATTGCTTCTGCGCCGTGCAGGAGACTGACCTTACACTGGAGAGCGGAACGCTGACCGTCGTGACCGGACGCTCCGGCAGCGGCAAAAGCACCCTGCTGAATATGCTCTGCGGGCTCTCGCAGCCGACACGCGGACGTGTTTTGCTGGAGGATGCGGATATCTATGCGCTTTCGGATGCAGCGCTCTCCCGACTGCGGAATGAAAAATTCGGCGTCATCCCGCAGGGACAGACCGCGCTGCACAGTCTGACCGTCATTGAAAATGCCCTGCTCCCGTTTTATCTCTACCATGAATCGCCGGATATTTCATATGCGGAGGAGCTGCTGGAAATGCTGGGCATTGCAGCGCTCCGGAATGTGAAACCGGCGGAGCTTTCCGGCGGCGAGCTGCGCAGAATGTCGATCGCCCGTGCGCTTGTCAGAAAGCCTCCCTTCATTTTTGCAGATGAACCGACCGGCGATCTGGATGATGAGAATACGCAGGCGGTATTCCGCTTTCTGCGCGAAGCAGCAGACCGCGGCGCGGCCGCTATGGTCGTGACGCATGAGCAGGGGATAGAGAAGTATGCAGACCGGCTGTTCCGGATGGATGCGGGTGTCCTGCATGAAGCATAAAAAAACAGGGAGAAGACCGCATTGGTTTTCTCCCTGCTTTTATTCGGAAAGCCGTTTCAGTGCATCCGCCGGAAGCTCTGCCAGAATCGCATATATGACATTGCGGCGGTAGGGCTCGTCAGGGATCCAGCTTATGACTTTACGCTCAACGGTTTGATAGTAATGCTGATACTGCTCCGCAATTTGCAGTCCGTCGGGCGTCAGAACAAACCGGTTATCTGACAGCTGAAGCACCCAGCCGTTCTGCAAAAACACCCGCATCTTGCTGAAGGCGGTCGGCGTTTTCACGGATAATAGTCTGGATATATGAATATTCCGGATCGGCTTTTTTTCGTCGTGCAGTGATTTGACGGTCAGAAGATAGCGAATATCTGCTGCTGACATTTTGCGCATTGATTTCCCCTCCTTGACTGCGGCCGGTCAGACACGCAGGATGTATCACAGCAGCCGGAAACAGATGCAGAACTCGTCAAGTTGCGCTATGCTAACAGTACAGGAAGAAAAAAGCAGCTCATTGCGCCGCGTTCCGTTTCTGCATCATTATGCTGCTTTTCTATTATAGCATATTATTCATCATTTTTCAAGCAGAAACAAGATATTTATCTTCATGGATAACACAGCCTGACCTTATACCGGAGGCCGGCACTGCCGGCTGTAGTATAAAATGACGAAAAGTGCAATGGAAACGGAGAAATATGATCAGCTGTTTCATGTCCTTTTAACTGCATTTGATGACAAGACATAAAACTCCCGACTGCCGCAGACAGCATGACTGTCCATCGGGCAGACGGGAGAACAAAACGGAGTTTCGGCATTGCTCATGGCTTTTTGCGGGAATCTTATTCTGTTTTCATTCGATGTAGCCTTAATCCTTCATCTGTTCAGGATCCAGCATTTTTATCACCTTAGCCGGGACACCGCCGACGACCGCATAATCGGGAACATCCTTGGTGACAACTGCCCCTGCTGCGACAACAGCATATTTGCCGATTGTCACACCCGGACAGATCGTGCATCCCATACCGAGCCACGCATTTTTCTTCACGAGTACTTTGCCGTAGGTGTAGGTGGTGTGGCGGTCATACATATCGTGATTGATCGTTGCGATCCGAAGCCCCGGTGCAGCCATCACGCCGTCCTCAAATTCGATGCCGCCCGATGCTGAAAGGATCGCGGAGTGATTGATAAAAACGCCCTTGCCGAATGTCACACGGTTGCCGAAATCACAGGTGAACGGCGTGAGGATCCTGACATCATCGAGCTTTCGCCCGAACAGCTCCTCAAGATAGCCGACATAGGACGGATCATCGGGAAGAACGGCATTTGCCTTTGCACACAGCGTTCTTGCCCGCATCATTTCATCGACCGCTTCTTTGAAGTACGGCTCGCTCACTTTTGTCGGCCCGCCCTGATCCATCAGCTCGTATACATAACCCTTCTTGTATTCCATAACAAATCCTCCTGATTTTCAGAATTGCTTTTTCAGGATATCAACAAACGCATCGGTGTGTTCCTTCGGATGACCGGCTTTCATAAACGCACAGTACCGCCGGATGACCGGCCTTCCGTTTCGCAGAAGGCGCAGGGCTTTTGTGGTGGTCTGCACCGCATCACCGTTGCCCTCGATCAGCATAAATCCCTTTCCCTGAATGACCTGCATCAGCGCATCGTCAATATATTCCGTGAAGTGTATCTCACTCATAAAACCGAGATCGTTCGCAAAAAAGCTGCGCTCTGTTTCCTGCTGGTCGGGCGTGGAAAGCAAAATCAGCGGCGTGTTTTTGAGGTCGGATATTTCCACCTCGTCAAGCTGTGCAAGCGGCGAATTTGCAGATATTTCCGCATAGTATTCCCGAATGTCAAGCACGATATTGATATACTCGTCCGAGAACGCTCTGCGCTGGTCATTGAGGACAAGATCAAGCTCGCCGTTCCGCAGAAGTGCGTAAAGCGCATCGTGATTGCCGTGCGTGACCTCCACCGTCACATCAGGATACTGCACCGTAAACTCCGACACGGCAGAATTGAACTCCTTGCCGCTGTAGCCCTTGAGCAGCCCGACCTTCAGCAGCTCGCCGTGACTGCCCGATATCTTTTGCAGCTCACGCACGATATGATCATAATCCGCGACAAGCACAAGGCTTTTCTTGTAGAAATAATCGCCGGCGGGTGTCAGCGTGAAGCTGCGCTTTCTGCGTTCCAGAAGCGTCACACCCAGCTCATTTTCAAGCGCCTTGATCTGCTGTGAAATTGCCGACTGCGAGATAAAATGCTCCTCTGCGGCAGCGGTAAAGCTGCCGAGCCGCACCA
>DGSY01000108.1 GCA_002394125.1 Ruminococcus sp. UBA4350 | reverse complement strand
TAAATAGCCATTATGATACCTCTTTTACATCGGCAAGTATCAATGAAACAAATTCCTCGTGTGTGAGTTTCTTCTCTACAAAATCCCGGATACGGGCAATATCTTTCTCGGTCGGGTGTAAGCCTTCCATTTCGGCAGATGCAACTGCATTCTTGATCGCCTGATCTCTTGTAATCTCCATGTGGGTCACCTCGTTTCCTCCTTATTTTAACCGAAACGCATGAATTTGTCAAGCTGTGATTTACGTGTACATTGCGATATGATTCTGCAGCTCAGATCCCGACCTGCACCGAATAGGTCAGGATCCGCGTATGCATCTGCGATTTGACATCGCTGCGGATGAACTCAAATTGTTGTTCCGGACTCATCATGTTGACCATCTGGCCGCCGATCGAACCGGCCTGACGGGAGGTCAGGTCACCGTTATAGCCGTTGTTCAGCGTCACGCCGACCTCGCTTGCAGACTCCATCTTGAAACGCTCAAGCGCTTCCTTGCCCTTCTGTGTCATTTCACCCTTCATGGTAATTCTCTCCTTTTCCAGCGCGTTTGCGCTATCGGCAGCCGGTTTGCGAAGCGGCTGCCCGATTGCAGTCGCTTCATGTGTTTGCTGCCGTGTTAGTATTATAAGCGGCGATGTGCGGATTATCATAGGAATCTTCTGGAATCCGTTTTGCAGCGTACAAAAAAGCGTTTGCTGTTTTCATATGACAGTGCAATCAATCATGCAGGATATACAATGCGTTATTGACAATGCAATATCAATATAGTATAATGGACAGAGAATGAAGATGCATTCCGACGAGAAATACAGACGGGAGGTTTTCTTATGATAAAAAAATGCAAACGGCTGCTCTGCGGTCTGCTTGCGGGGATCTGTACGGCTGCCGCGCTGCCGGCGTTTTCGGCAGGTGCGGAGGTGATCCGGACATCACTCGGTCAGCGCGGCGATCTCACACAGGACGGCTATATTGACATCGGCGATGTGATCTTTCTGGAGCAGTCCCTGATTTATAACGGTATGAAGCTGGAGCTGATGCAGGTGAACTGTCCGGACGGCGAGCAGCGGAGCATGGCGTTTTATGCGGATCTGAATGCGGACGGCTGCGTGAATGCGCTGGATCTCACGCTCATCAAGCGCGCAGCGCTCGGCCTTTATGAGCCGGATATCATCTATGAGGAATCTGCGGACGAGGATTTTATCGAAGCGCCGATCAGTCAGTTCTCGCCCTCGCTGCGCTGTCAGGGAACGAATACGCTGCTGATGCTCGTTGTCGAATTCCCGGACTGCAAATTTACAAAGAGCTACACGACAGAGGAGATCTATCAGACCTCCTTCGGCCCCGGCGATCCGAATGATCCGGCCTATCCGCTGGAGAGCGTGATCGGATATTATGAGCGCGCCTCCTACGGTGCGCTGACGATGAATGCGGACATCTACCGCTATAACGCACGGTATAATTCCACTGATTATGTCTATATCGACGATGAAGGCAATTACTGGGCGGATGCGACCAGACTGCTTGACGAGCTGATGTCGGACATGGACGATGAAATTGATTTCACCCGCTACGATGTCAACCGCGACGGCATCATGGATACGATTCTGCTTTCTGTTGCGGACACGACGTCCGATGACGGCTGGTGGCCCTGCTCCGGACGATATCGGGGAAGCAGTCGCTATGACGGTATCCAGCCGGGCAATATCATCCTCGGCAATACAGCGCCCTCGGACAAGATCGAATACAACAGCACATGGATTCATGAGCTCGGTCACGGCATGGGTCTGCCGGACTATTATAAATACAAGAATGCAGAGGATGACTGGGAGGGTCTGCACGGGCAGGCCGGCTGGGAGATGATGGATGATGCGCGGTTTGATATGTGCGCATTTTCCAAGCTTATGTTCGGCTGGTATAAGCCCTCGCAGATTCATGTCTACACCGGCGGCACGCAGGTCTATAAGCTGAGATCCTCGCAGGTCGAAGGAAACTGCATTATCATTCCGCGCTATGATCTGAACGGATATTTCAGCGAATACATGGTGGTCGAATATGCGACGATCGAGGGCAACAATCCGAACTGGTGGGGCAGCTTCGGAAACGGCGGCATCCGCGTTCTGCACGCAGAGGCTTCCCCCTTCGGGCAGATGTTCAAGTATGAGAATTACTCCAAGCTGTATGATGAAAGCAATAACAGACAGCGTGTGCTGCGGCTCGCGAACGATGCAGAAGGCGGCGGATTCTTCCGCACATATGACGAGATCGACGGCAGCATCAGCGGTTTTCACTGGTATGACAGCAGCGGCTATCAGACGGTCGATACCGGTATCAAAATCACTGTCGGTGAGCTGGTGGGCGGAAGATATACGGTGATTATATCTGAAGAATAAAAAAAGCGGGCTCTGCCGGTCGGCAGGGCTCGCTCTGCGATCTATAGTTCTCCGAAAGCAAATGAAAGCAGGATGAGATATCCTCAGACTGTAAAACAGGTGCGGTCAGCGCCGTAACAGCGATAGCCCTGATAGGCTCTGCAAAATGCTGCCGTAGGGAAACGGCTGTCGGCACTGCCGACCGGTACTGCCGACTTACTTTTCGCTGACGCGTTTTCCGCAGATATGCTCCGGCACCAGCGCGAACATCAGTGTCCTTGCGCCGTGCTTCTCGACCTCATTGTCGATATAGGCTTCGTCCTGCGTGAATTTATGGCTGAGCTTGCGGCTGATCTCAATGACGCGGCTCCGGTCTTCGACGATCTCGATCCTGCCGAAGACGATCACACTGCGGAATATCAGCGACCAGCCGTTCTCATCCGGTGTGCCGCCGTCCATGATACAGAACGACGCCTTTGCTTCACGCCGGATCGCGTCGATCTTGTGGCCGGTCATGCCGCTGTGAAAATAGAGCCTGCCGTCCGCCGGATCATAATAATGGTTGAGCGGCATTCCGTAGGGATAGCCGTCATCGCCGAGAACAGAAAGCACACCGCGCTTTTCTTCGGTCAGAATGCGGATGCATTCCGCATCGTCAAGCTGCTGTTTGATCCTTGCCAGTTTGCGAAACATTATTGTATACCTCATTTCTGTGATAATGAAGGCGGACAGAACCGAAGTGCTGTCCGCCTGTTGATTTTCAGTGGAATTCCTCGTTCGGATTGAGTGTCGCCGGTGACTTCCAGCGAATGCCGTAGTCGCTGCGCAAAATCATGCGCTTGGCCATCCAGTATTCCTTGCAGTAATCGTAATAGCCGCGCTCATGCTCCAGTGCTTCGTCGATCTTTTCCTCCAGCTCGGAACGGATCGCGAGATATTCCGGCGTCAGTTCGACCGGATCAAAGACCGGCTCTGCATCCTTGGATTCCTGTGCCTCTGCACGGACGGCGGAATAGCTGTCGCTGCCGAGATCCTCACGGAGCATCTGCTCGATCTCAGGCGAAACGCCGTCAGCCGTATTGAGCGCGCAGGTGATGACCGAATAGGCACTGTCGGCCATATCGAGCAGCTCACCGTTTTCCAGAACCTTGATATCCTTCCGGAGCAACTCTCTGGTGCTGTTGTGCGCACGGATCGCATAGGCGAGTGCCTCCGGCCAGAAATGCGCCTCGGCATAGGTATTTGCGGTATCCTGACAGTAGCGCAGACAGTCAGACCATCTGCCCTCTGCTTCGAGCATGGTCAGCGCGCTCTGGCTTTCTGTGATCGCGGGATGTGCGCGCCATGCATCAAACTGCATGGAATGGAACTGCTGGAGCAGCAGACAGGTATAAAGCTGATCGACGGCAAGATCTGCGGTCGGATGCGCCTCGAAAGCAGCGCGGATCCGTTCGAGCATCCGCTCCGTAAACGAAACGCCGAGATCGGCAGCACGTTCGGTATTCAGCTCATTCAGGTATTCCATGAGCCGCATCTGCTTATCCTGCTCGGAATGCTCGGTGCTTTGCAGAAACTGCTCCAGCTCCTCGCCCTGAACCTTAAGCTCCTGATATTTGGCCGCATCCTTGATATACATGACTTTGCCTCCTCAGCATATATGATTTCACAATAAATCGAATACCGCAAAAACGGCAATTCGTATTTAGTCTATCATACCATAATTCCGGCGGATTGTCAAGTGAATTGCGGGGAAAATGACAAATTTTATGCAGTGCTTCCGCAATGGAGGCGGCGGTGTTTCCATATTAAAAGGTATACCGGCCGGAGGATGCAAAATCATGATTCAGGGCTGACAGCGCTTGCAGGGCGCATAGCCGATTGCCAGCAGCTCCTCGCGGCTGCCGGAATACGGAGCCTTGTTCCGGTCACTGATATCCTCCACAGACGGACAGTCCGGCTTATGAAAGCGCATCGTATTCGTATTGAGGATATAGTCTGCCGCGGCATCGCTCTGTACCGGCGCGGGCGGCGCTGTCACGGCTTCTGTTTCTGTCTGCACGGGCTCTGCTGTCTGCGTTTCCTCCGTCTGCGGGAGCACGCGCTCTGCCGGTGCGGTCTCCGCAGATTCCGCAAGGCGGCTGTCACCGTTTGTATAGTCGATCTCAATGCCCGGATGCACATTGTAGCAGTAGACATTGAAGCAAAGCCCGCTGCCGCCGTCCTCCAGAGACAGCGCCTCCATGAGAACACCGTCCGCAAGCAGATTCTCTCCGGTGAAAACCGGCGTGACGCGGTACAGCACATGGTTCCCGCTTTCACGGATATAGTTCACCGTCATGATCTCAAAGGGCAGCATTCCCTCCTTGTTCAGGTAGCGGGTGCCAGTGATGAGATTGGATGCATTCGCATTCTGTCCGGTCAGCATATGCGCGATCAGGTGGCAGCGGTTATAGAGATAATTGCCGTCCACAAGGCCGTCATAGCGGATCAGATGCCAGCCGGAGGGCCTGACCTCGCCGATGCTGCCGCGCTTTTCCTGCGGGAGCATATCCTCGCTGATGCAGGCCTCGCAGACACCGCAGCGTCCGAGCGCATCCAGCGGGCTGTAATATTCATAATGCTCAGCGGGAAAGGGCTCGCTGAAAAACGGGATATTGCCGTTGACCGTGCAGAACGGCTTGCCGCTGTAGGGCGGGATATCTGCCGGATCAAAGACAGCTTCGGCCGCAGCTTCCGATGTGGTTTCTGCGGCCGTTTCAGTAACAGTTTCCGGTATTGTTTCCGTGGTTGTCTCCGCGGCGGAGACTGTTGTCTGAACTGCGGAGGATGCGGGGGATTCCGCATCGGACTGCGCCGGCTTGTGTGTGCATCCGGCCAGACAGAGCAGACCTCCTGCGCAGAGCAGGAGCGAACGGATCAGCTTCATATCGTTTACCTCACAGGCAACGGCGCCCCGTACAGGCTCGCAGAATTTGCTGAGATGCGGCTTTTTTTCGGTCAGAAGCGGATCGGGCCGGTGAATACGAACATCACCCAGAGGATCAGTCCGATGATACCCGCGATCAGGCAGCGGCGGCCTGTTTTCTGATCCTCCGGCTTATCCGTCGTTTTGTAGATGATGCCGGCAATGATGCCGAACAGCGGAATGATCAGGCTGACCACGCAGAGCCATGTATCCGGCCTTGCCTTTTCCTGATAATACGCGGATCTCGCTTCGATCAGCTCCTCGATCCAGCCCATTTCCTCCTCGGAATACATTTCCTGCTGTGTATCGCGGATCAGCTTCAGGTCTGCATCGGAATAGTTTACATACTGCGCAAGAAAGGTCTGTTTATCCATAATCGGTTCCTCATATGATTTGTTCAGCGCTGATAGAGACGGTTGCTCTGGAACTGCGGATCGCAGGTCAGATTGATGCCGAGGCGCTTGAGCGTGCGCTCATCGACCTGCGAGAGAATGACGGTCGAATGCATCTCGCAGCCGCGGAGCTTTGCAAGCTGTGTCATGGCGCGCTCTGCGGTCGGGTTCGTCGCGGCGGAAATGGAAAGCGCGACCAGTGTTTCATCGGTATGCAGGCGCGGATTCTCATTGCCGAGATGATCGGTCTTGAGATGCTGGATCGGCTCGATGACGGTCGGACTGAGCAGCAGGATCGCGTCATTGATCCGGCCGAGCGATTTGAGCGCATTCAGCAGCATCGTCGAGCAGCAGCCCATGAGATCGGAGGTCTTGCCGGTGACAATTTTGCCGTTCGGGAGCTGCAATGCCGCCGCGGGCTCGCCGGTCTTGTCTGCCAGCGCACGCGCTGATGCAATGACAGGCCGCTCGTCCTCGGTCAGATTCATCTGCCGCATCAGCAGTTCAAGCTTTGCAACGGTCTCCGCGTCGGATTTGCCCTGCCGCAGATCGCAGCGCTCGCTGAAATACCGCCGGATGATCTCCTGACGGGATGCCGCCTTTGCTGCTTCGTCATCGACGATGCAGAAGCCGGCCATATTCACGCCCATGTCGGTCGGCGACTGATAGGGCGAGGTGCCGTAGATCTGATCGAACATCGACCGCAGCACCGGGAAGACCTCGACATCGCGGTTATAGTTGACCGCAGTTTTGTTATAGGCATCGAGGTGGAACGGGTCGATCATATTGACATCATTGAGGTCGGCGGTCGCGGCTTCATAGGCGACATTGACCGGATGCTTCAGCGGCAGATTCCAGATTGGGAAGGTCTCGAATTTCGCATAGCCCGCTTCATTGCCGCGCTGATGCTCCTGATAGATCTGCGAGAGGCAGACCGCCATTTTGCCGCTGCCGGGGCCGGGTGCGGTCACGACAACGAGCTGACGGCTGACCTCGATGTACTCATTTCTGCCGAAGCCGTCCTCGGAAAGGATCAGCGGGAGATTGGACGGATAGCCCTCGATCGGATAATGCCGGTAGACGCGGATGCCGAGCGATTCCAGACGCTTCTGGAATTTATCCGCAGCCGGCTCGCCGGTATAGCGCGTCATGACGACGCTGCCGACATAGAGCCCGCGCTTGCGGAACAGTCCGATCAGGCGCAGCACATCGGTATCGTAGGTGATGCCGAGGTCGCCGCGGATGCGGTTCTGCTCGATATCGGAGGCGTTGATCGCAATGACGATCTCGACCTGCTTTTTCATTTGCAGGAGCATTCTCAGCTTGCTGTCCGGCTGAAAGCCCGGCAGCACACGCGATGCATGATAATCGTCGTAGAGCTTGCCGCCGAATTCCAGATACAGTCTGCCGCCGAACTGTGCGATCCGTTCGCGGATATGCTCAGACTGCGTTTTCAGGTATTTCGCATTGTCAAAGGCCAAAGATTTCTTTTTCATACGCACATTCCTTTCTGACGCTGTTCCGTTTTCATATACTGTATTATTATAGCACAATTCGCAGAAAAATGCAATGGGAAAATGCGAAAAGCAGGCACGCCCGCCGGTGTGCCTGCTGATGTATTATTATGCTGTTGTGAATTGGACTTCGTAATCGCCTTTTCCTTTTTGGATCTCGCCGATTAGGTCTTTGATCACCTGCTGTGCCTTGTTTTCCGACAGCTCATATATATTGCTTCTTTCCGCGCATTCAACTCCCTTATCTTTGATTTGCTGACGAACATCATTTTGGTCATCGGTCGATATCTGATTCCACCAGGACTCTTCTTCTTTTACTGGATGGACATCTTCATCCAATTCATTGGAGAGTATTTTTGATTTTGGTATAGTGACATATACGATTTTTTTGTCATGATCGCATTTTATTTTCACTTCGGATAAATCAATCCCCGCTTTAATAGTTCCGTTTCCTTCAACAATCAGTGTTTTATCCTCAAAAGGATTGTTCACATTTAGGTACTTGATATTTTTTTGGACATCCTTTATGCCAACGCATTTATACTCGTATTTTATCGTTCCCAGTTCACTGATATCCGATATTTTGGATGTCACTTCTTTTGCATCCAATACATAGTTTTCACGCTGGAAATACTTGTCGAATTTGGATTTCAGATTATTTACAACTGTCTTGAAAGTGCTGTCATCTTCTATCTTTATATTATATTTATTTGCTAAATCATTGATGGCTTTTTGAAGTTCATCATTTGCTTCCTGCTGCGCAATCATCTCGCTTCTTAAGGTCTGCATCTGATGATTATGCCAGCTCATAAATCCGAGCCCCGCACCGCCGATCAGAACAACAACTGCTATCGCCGCCGCGATGATTTTTTTGATCTTCATATTTGCACGCTCCTTTTCTGTCCGAATCGACATAAACCGACAGGACTGTTTGACATATTATATCATAATAAGGAAAATTTGTCAATATCCCCGGAAGTAATTAGTAAAATCGCCGGACGCATCGCCGCATCCGCAGGAAAAATCTGCTGCATACGCCGGCCGCGGAAGGCGGCGAAAATGGGCAGTATTCAGGGCGGCGCATATCTGATTTTGTGCAAAAAAGAGAAAATCGGCGTTCGCCTGCTTTTGTTCTTGCGCTGAAATGCGAAATGTGATATACTACATATTAGGTTTGTGCATCCGCACGGATGCGTGCGGAAAGATGAAATATGTGCATTGAGAAGTGAAAACGGAGGCTTTGAAATGGCAGAACAAAATGTGAATCTGATCCTGAAGCAGGAGGAAAAGCATGAGGAGGAAGAGGTCGTAATTTCCTTTTCAACGATTTTCCGGAAGCTGAAAAGATACTTTGCTGTCTGGCTGATGGTCTCGATCCTTGTCGGCGGTCTGATCGGCGGCGCGAGTATGTTCTTTACAACAACATCCTCGAATCCGGTCCGTGCGGTCGTCAGCTTCAATTACAAGGGCATTGAAAAGGGCAAGAATCCGGACGGCACGACCTTCGACTGGAACACACTGAAAGCGCCGCGCATCATCAGCGAAGCGCTGGAGGCCTGCGAGATGGATCCCGCGCTGCTGGAGCCGGTGCGCCGCGGCATGGAGATCGAGGGAAAGATGCCGGAGGATGCGTATCAGCGTCTCAACACCTACCGGAATGTTTATGAGAATGCGACAAGCGGACAGCTTTCTGCTGCAAACGCCATGCTGGATGTTTCCTGGTTTTCGACCCAGTACAATCTCACCTTTAATTACAAAGAAGCCGAAATCACCCGTACAGAGGCTGTGCAGCTGCTGAACGCGATGCTTGATGCATACCGTAATTACTTCTATGAGCAGTTCGGCTATAACGAAGCACTCGGCGTTTCACTCAGTGCGCAGGATTACAAGGATTATGACTATGCAGAGGCTGTGGATCTGTTCCGCGATTCCCTCAAGCAGCTCAACCGCTATGTCACCAGCCTTTCCAATGACGATTCCACACGGTTCCGTTCGTCTGTGACCGGTTATACCTTTGCGGATCTGAAAACTGCGATCAGCTCGATCCAGGATCTGGATCTGGATCTGATCTCCTCCTACCTGAGCGTCAACAATATCACCAAGGATAAGGTTCGGCTTCAGGCATACTATGAGTACCGGATCGAGAATCTCGAACGCCAGCAGGTCACGGATCAGGAAACGCTGGATGCGATCCAGGCTGCATTCGATTCCTATGAAAAGGATCAGGTCATCATCTTCTCTGACAGCGTTGCGAACACCGAGACAACGGTTTCCTCTGAGGAATATGACAAGCTCATCAACCGCAGAATCACTGCACAGGCGAATCTTTCCGAGACAAAGCAGAGCATCGCTTATTACAAGCAGCGCCTTCAGACACTGAAAAAGAATACGATCGCCAACAGCGAGGATAAAACAGAGCGCATTGAGAAGGATCTTGAAAAGGTCAACAAGAAGGTCAACGAAATGATCGAGCTCGTCGAAAAGACGGCGGATGACTACTATCAGAATGTTTCGCTCGGAAATGCCTTCAACGTTCTCGTGCCGGCTGCATACGATGCGGCAACGACTGTCAAGAGCGGTATCTCCAAGGCGATCGTTCCGTGTGTCGGCGCAGAAGCACTGATCTTCATTTTCTACATTGGCTACAGCTTTGTGGCCGGACTTGTGGACGGCACAAAGAAGAAGCGCGCTGAGAAAGAAGCAGCGGTTCAGGCTGCGGCAGCAGGTGCGGCAGGCGCTGCGGGCGGCGGCGATGAGCCGAAGGATGCGCCGGCGAGCGACGCAGAGACCAAGGACGAGCCGGCTGACGAAACTGATAAATCATAAACAGATGACGATAATGTCCGCACGGGGAATACAACCCTGTGCGGGCATTTTTTGTATGAAGCGCGGAAAAGTCCCGGGAAGTCTTGCTTTTTCAGCCCGAAAATGCTATACTGTTATAATAGGATAATCATACACAGCCGGTGACGCCGCTGCTTTCGCGGGGCGCATCGGTTCATGCATCATATCAGGAAAGCGGAGGTGAAAGGATTTGCGCAAACGGTGGCAGATCGGCGCGCCGGATATCAGAAAGGCGGAGCTGCTTGCGAAACAGGGCGGCATTACGCAGCTCTGCGCGGAGATCCTTGTATCCCGCGGCATTGAAACGATCGAGGCGGCGCAGCAGGCGCTCAATGTCTCGGAGCTGACTGATCCTTTTTTGCTGCGCGATATGGATAAGGCCGTTGAGCGGATCCTTGCTGCTGTGGACAGCGGCGAGCGCATCTGTGTCTACGGAGACTATGACTGTGACGGCGTGACCTCGACGGTCATGCTGACGGACTGGCTGCTCTGCGCCGGCGCGGATGCGCAGTGGTATATTCCGACCCGGAAAGAGGGCTACGGAATGCGCACGGACCGCCTGCGCGAGCTGCATGAGGAGGGCGTTTCCCTCATCATCACGGTCGATAACGGCATCTCGGCAATCGAGGAGGCAAGGGCGATCCGCGAGATGGGCATGGAGCTGGTCGTGACAGACCATCACCGTCCCGGCGACGAATTGCCGGAAGCGGCGGCGGTCGTGGATCCGTTCCGGCCGGACTGCCCCTCGCCCTATAAGACGATCTGCGGGGCGGTGGTCGTGCTGAAGCTGATCGCGGCGCTCGACGGCGGCGACTGGGAGCCTGCTATGGAGCAGTTCGGCGATCTGGCCGCACTTGCGACGATCGCGGATGTCATGCCGCTGGACGGTGAGAACCGCTTCATCGTGCAGCGCGGCTTACAGCTCCTTGCAAATACGGAGCGCATGGGACTGATCTCGCTGATGGCGGTCTGCGGCATTGACGAGGGAAAGCCGGTCAGCGCACAGACGGCAGCCTTTCAGCTGATTCCGCGCATCAATGCAGCCGGACGCTTTGCATCGGCGTCGGTCGCGGCAAAGCTCCTGCTGACCGACGATCCGGATGAAGCACAGCTTCTGGCCGGTCAGCTTCATGCGCTGAACAATGAGCGCCGCGAGACCGAGCAGAAGATCACCGCGGAGATCATGGCGGAGATCGCGAAGCAGCCGAAGCTGCTGAATCAGCGCGTGCTGGTGTTTGCCGGCGAGGGCTGGCATCACGGCGTGATCGGCATTGTCGCGGCGAGACTCATGGAGCGCTTCGGGAAGCCCTGCTTCCTCATGGCAAAGGATGAGGAGGGCGGCTACCGCGGTTCGGCGCGGAGCTTCGGCGCATTTTCGGTATTTGAATGTCTGAAGGCCTGCGAAGAACATCTGGTGCGCTACGGCGGGCATCCCGGCGCGGGCGGCTTTACGGTCGCAGACGCAGAGCGGGATGCGTTCTTTGCGGCGATCGAAGCCTATGCAGCCGCGCAGCATCCGCAGATGCCGGTCATGACGGTGCAGGCGGAGCGGGCGCTGGAGCCGCAGAAGCTGACGCCGGAGAATGTCGCGGGGCTCTCGGTTCTGGAGCCGTTCGGCGCAGGTAATCCGAAGCCGCGGTTCGTGCTGCCGGAGATGACGGTCACGGAGCTGGTGCCGCTGTCGGGCGGTGCGCATACAAAGATCCGGCTGCGCAGCGGGAATGTGCAGCATGAGGTGCTGATGTTCCGGGTGCGGCCGGAGGAGACCGGCATTCTGCCGGGACAGAAGCTCGATTTCCTGATCGAAGCGGAGGCCGGCGAATACAACGGCAGACCGTCGCTGACGCTCCGTGCGGAGGATTTCCGCGAATCGGAGCGCGCACAGGAGCAGGCGATCGCGGCGCAGGCGGCATATGAGGCCTACTGCCGCGGCGAGCAGCTCCCCGCACCGGCCTATTATCAGAGAATGTGTCCGCACCGGCGCGATCTGGTCGCGGTCTATCAAATGGTGCAGCAGGCGCCGCTGACGATCACGCAGATCTGCGGCAGGCTGCAAAATACCGGCATGAACCGCTGCCGTGCGCGGATGATCGCGGATATTTTCAGCGAGCTGGAGCTGCTGGAATTTGACGCGGTCACGGAGACGCTGCGGGCGGTGCCTGTCCGGAGGAAGCGCGAGCTGAACGAATCGGCCGCATACCGACAGATCCTCGCCCGCGCACAGTCCGTATAAGGAGGAAGCGTTATGGCAAAGCCGAAGCGCTCCCGCGGCGGCAAAATGCTGCTGGCCGGTCAGATCACTCTGATCGTCGGGATCATCATGGCGGCGGCCGGCGCTGCGCTTCTGGTGTATCTTTACGGTCTGCGGGCAGCTGTGCCGCAGGCAAAGCATGAGGATGCGCTGCTGATCTTTCCGCTGCTGGCCAAGCTTGCCGAGGCCATCGGGACGGCGCTCATGCTGGAGGGCGGGCGGATGCTCGGCATTCTCCTGCTGGTGCAGGGAGTGGTTTATACGGTTTCCGGCATTGTCGGGATCGTCAGGGGCAGAAGGCTCCGCGAGCAGGACCGCGCTGAGGCTGCGGAGAAGTTCCGGCTGCTCTATGAGGACGGTGCGCTGACCGAGGAAGAATATGCAGAGGTGACGGAGCGGCTGGCAAACAGCCGGTGATTCCATAAATAAACAGCATTTCCGACAGAAACTGAAAGGAGAAGGTTCTATGCCCGATTTTCACAATGAGACCTATACGATTGACATGATCATTGCCAAGATCCTGAAGGATGACCGGCAGTATGATATCAGCAAGCTGATCGCGGCATATGAATATGCTGCGCAGTGTCACGAGGGACAGGTGCGTTCCTCCGGTGAAAAATATATTGTCCATCCGGTGACGGTCGCCTATATCCTGCTTGAGCTCGGCATGGATACCGACACGCTCTGTGCGGCGCTGCTGCACGATGTTGTCGAGGATACCGCCGCGACGCAGGAGGATGTGCAGAAGCGCTTCGGCCACGATGTCGCCATGCTCGTGGACGGCGTCACAAAGCTGGCAAAGGTGCCGGCCTTTACAAGGGAGCAGCAGCAGGCGGAGAATGTCATGAAGATCCTGCTGGCGATGTCGCAGGATATCCGCGTCATGATCATCAAGCTCGCGGACCGTCTGCATAATATGCGCACACTCCAGTACCGGCCTGTCCACAAGCAGCAAGCGACCGCCTTTGAGACGATGAATGTCTACGCGCCGATCGCGCACCGGCTTGGCATCACCTCCGTGCAGGAGGAGCTGGAGGATCTTTCCTTTTATTATCTCGATCACTATGCCTATGAGGAGATCGAGAGTCTGCTCAACAACAAAAAAGAGGAGCGCGAGGCGTTCATTGAGAGCATCAAGGCGCGCATCGCGGAGCGCGTCCGGACGATGGATTTCGTCACGCCGCCGCAGATCGACGGCAGAGTCAAGAGCTTCTACGGCATCTACAAGAAGGTCTATACACAGCACAAATCCATTGACGAGATCTATGATAAATATGCGGTGCGCGTGATCGTCACGACCGTGAACGAATGCTACAGCGTGCTGGGTCTGATCCACGATATGTTCCGGCCGATCCCGAACCGGTTCAAGGACTATATCGCCAACCCAAAGCCGAACGGCTATCAGTCGCTGCATACATCGGTGCTGGGCAAGGAGGGCATCCCGTTCGAGGTGCAGATCCGGACATGGGAAATGCACGCGAATGCCGAATACGGCGTTGCCGCGCACTGGAAATACAAGGAGAAGATCGAGGGCAGCACCGTGCTGGATTCCCGTATCGCGTGGGTGCGGCAGATGCTCGAAACGCAGAAATCCAGCGACGATCCGGAGGAGCTTGTCGCGACGATCAAGAACGATATCGCGCCGGAGGATATTGTCGTCATGACGCCGAAGGGCGAGTCGATCAGCCTGCCGATCGGTTCGACGGTCATCGACTTTGCATACCATATCCATACGCAGATCGGCCACAGAATGATCGGTGCAAAGGTGGACGGCAGGATCGTTCAGCTCTCCTACCGTCTCAATACCGGCGAGGTCTGCGAGGTGCTGACCAGCAAGGACGAGAACAAGGGGCCGAACCGCAACTGGCTGGAGATCGTCCGCACGAATGAAGCCCGCGCAAAGATCCGCTCATGGTTCAAGCGCGAGCGCAGACCGGAGAATATCGCCGCGGGCAAGGCGAGCATCGAGCATGAATGTAAGCGGCTGCGCATTGCCGCAACGCCGGAGCAGCTTGAGCTGATCGTCAAGGAGGATCTGCGCGCACCGAACTGCGAAACACTGGACGATTTCTATGCGGCGATCGGCTACGGCGGCCTGACGCTGCCGAAGGTCATCCCGCGGCTCCGCGAATGCTGGCTGAAGCGCTTTGCGCCGCAGGATACGGTGATGCCGGAGGAGCCGAATGTCAAGAAGCCGCGCAAGAACAGCACCGGCGTCATCGTGGACGGCATCGACAATGTGGAGGTCAAGCTGGCGCGCTGCTGCTCGCCGCTGCCGGGTGAGCCGATCATCGGCTTCTCGACGATGGGACACGGCATTACGATCCACAAGAAGCAGTGCCGGAAATATCAGGATTCGCTGCACCGGAACGATCCCGCCGAGCTTTCCCGCTGGGTGAATGCGGAATGGGCATCGGATGCGGCATCCTCCGAAATGAAGGCGAGCATCGAGCTGCTCTGCATCAACGGCATGAGCCTGCTGCACAATGTCTCGCAGGTGATCGGTGAGGCACATCTGCCGGTCTCCAACTTCAATCTGCATATGAAAAAGAACGGAAATGCGATCATTCAGGCGACTGTCATGGTCACCTCACAGGAGCAGCTCGATACGCTGCTGAGTCGTCTGCGCAATGTGCATGATGTGATCTCTGCGGACAGAGCGGCCTATTGATTTGATGCGGAGGGAAATGCATGAAGCTCCGGTCGGCAGTGCCGACAGCCGTTATCCTACGGCAGTGTTTCGCGGAGCATACCAGTTCCGTCGCTGTTACGGCACTGTTCGTGCCTGATTTACGGTCTGGGGAAATCTCATTTTGCTTATATTCGTGTCTGGAGAACTTTAGATCATGGCTCCGGCACTGCCGGCGGCTTCTGCTGCATTTCCTATCATGCCGGAATGCGTGAGGGAATGCTGAAATTCGTGATTGTTGATCATCGGCTGCGCGGGCAGGGCATCGGCGGAGAAATGCTGCGCCTTGCCGTCCGGCAGGTCTTTGACACGACCGATGCGGAGGCGGTGCATCTGAATGTATTTGCGGAAAATGCCGCGGCGCGCAGATGCTATGAGAAGGCCGGATTTACAGAACGCGATGTGACACCGGCGGCGTTCCGCTTCGGGGATGAGCAGTGGAGCCGGTGCAATATGATTCTCCGGCGCAGAATATGAGCTTTTCGGCCGGAATCCCCGGCTGCGGCAAAACGCGCGAAATGATGGAGGCTTCCGTCAGAGAGCATCCGAAATATATAGAAGCCGGTCGGATGTGTTTCCTGTAAAATGACGGAAACGGGATACTGAAAAGGAGAAACCAAATGAAACACAGGCTGATCATTGTGGAGGGGCTGCCCTGCTCCGGCAAAAGCACAGCAGCCCGCTTTCTTGCGGAGCAGTGCGGGATGACCTTTGTTGATGAGGGAACAGGGGCGCATCCCGCTGATTATGAAAACCATGCGTTTCTCACGCATGAGGAATTCCGGACACTGACTGAAATGATCGGCGAGGATGACGGTGTCCGGCTGCTCTCGGCGGAATCTGAGCCGACAGCGGGCGGCGTTGCAGTCCCGCTGGCGGACTGGCTGGAGCCGGAGAAATCCGACTTCCTGATGAAGCGGAAGATCTACGACGCCCTGCCGTGGGAGACGGAGAAGCCGGTCATGCTGCAAAAATGGCGCGATTTCGCGGAAAATGCAGATGAGGACTATGTATTCAACTGTGTGCTGCTGCAAAATCCGATGTGCGAAACAATGATGCGCTTCAATATGACCGAGGCGGAATCGGCGGCCTATATCGGGGAGATCGCGGAGATCATCCGCCCGCTGAATCCGTTTGTCGTCTATCTGAAAACGACGCAGGCGGCCGAAAATATCCGCAGGACAGCGCCGGAGCGCGGCGGCTGGCTCGATGCGGTGATCGCGTATCACTGCGGCGGCGGATACGGGCGCGCAAACGGGCTGTCCGGCTTTGAGGGGTACATTGCGGCACTGGAGGAACGGCAGCGGAGAGAGCTTGCGATACTGGAAACGCTCGGCCTGCCGCATCTGGTGCTGACCGATATACAGAAGGTTTACGGTGCCGCCTATGCGCAGATGCAGCAGGCGGTCTGCAAGTAACGGGAGGAAATCACGATGCTGAAGATCACAAAGCTGCCGGTCGGCGATCTCGAAGCGAACTGCTACATCGTTACCGATGACAAAATGAATGCGGTCATCATTGATCCGGGCGCAGACGGGCCTCTCATTCTGGACGAGATCGCGGCGCAGGGCGTGAAGCCGCTCGCAATGCTGCTGACACACGCGCATTTCGATCATTTCGGCGCGGCAGCGGATATCATGAAAGAATATCCGATCCCGCTCTATGTGCATTCGCTTGACCGCGCAATGGTCACCTCGGCGGAGTATTCGCTGGCGGTGCATCTGGGCTACGGTGCGCAGTACCGGATGCCGCAGGAGGATCTGATCCGCACCTTTGAGGATAACGAAAAGCTGAAATTCTCGGAGGAGCTGGAATTTCTCGTGATCCATACGCCGGGGCACTCGCCGGGAAGCTCCTGCTTCCGGCACGGCGATATTCTCTTTTCGGGCGATACGCTGTTCCGGCAGGGCGTCGGGCGCGTGGATTTTGAGGGCGGCAATATTCATGATATGCGGCGTTCGCTTGCGCGGCTCGGCGCGCTGGAGGGCGACTGCACGGTCTATACCGGACACTATGAAAATACCACGCTGGAATTTGAACGGAAATTCGGGCATTATCTGATCCCGCAGAAGCTGTGAGCAATACAAACCGGGATTTGTCGGCAGGGCCGACAGCCGTTATGCTAAAGGCACGGTCGCGCTCACAGGCTGAATTTCACAAACACACGCCGCTGTTCGCGGCTTTTGAGCAGTGACTTGGTTCATTATCCGGAGCGCCGTCCAAAGTTTTTGGTCGAGGTGAGTTTGTAGAGCAAACTCATAGCGAAGCGGGCGAGAGCCCCAATATAAATCCGTCGGAGACACTGCTAAATCCCGGTTTGTATGAAAAAGGGAGGACGGAATTTTATGGTGATTCATACATTCGGCCACGGCCGCACATACGAAATGGAAGCGCTTCTGAAGCTGTTCCGTCCGGCGGAAAAATTCACATTTTCAACGGAACCGGAGCCGCCCGCAGAGGGCGAATATTTTTCTGCTGTGCTGCGTCCTGCGGATGACGGACAGCAGCTTTCCTGCTGTATCTGTCTCGGCGGAGAATCGCGCAGCAGCGGGAAAATTCTCCCCGCAGATATCCCGAACAACATCCTCGACCGCGAGATCTCTGCCCTAAGCTATCCGCTGTTCTGCGGGCTGACGGGCATCCGTCCTGCATGGGGAATGCTGACGGGCATCCGTCCTGTCAATCTCCTGCGGAAATTCGCGGAGCGCACCGGCAGCATCGAACAGGCAAAGGACGATTTCCGGAATATCTGGCACGTCACCGGGGAAAAAACGCAGCTTGCCGCGGATATTCTCGCGGTGCAGCAGCCGATCCTCAATGCCGCACCGAAGGACAGCGTTGCGATCTATGTCTCGATCCCGTTCTGCCCGACGCGCTGCAAATACTGCTCATTCGTCAGCAATTCCGTTTCGCAGATGGGCAGGCTCGTCGATGATTATTATGTCTGTCTCGCAAAGGAGATCGGTCTTGTCGGCAGAATCGTTGAGGAATACGGCCTGACCGTTGACAGTATCTATATCGGCGGCGGCACCCCGACTGCGATCGACCTGTATCAGCCGCTCGACTGGCTGCACGCGAATTTTGTCTGCGGTCAGCCGCTCCGCGAATACACGATTGAAGCGGGCAGACCGGACACGATCACGCGGGAGAGCATCGGCTTTTTCCGGCAGTTCGGCGTGACGCGCATCTCGGTCAATCCGCAGAGCTTTCAGGATGATGTGCTGAAAGCGGCGGGGCGGCCGCATACCGCGCAGGATGCCGTTGACAAATTTCATCTGGCGCGGGAGCTGGGCTTTGACAATATCAATATGGATTTTATTGCGGGGCTGCCCGCCGATACGGTACGGGGCTTCCGGGAGAGCATTGACCGCGCAGTCATGCTCGGTCCGGAGAGCATCACGGTGCATTGCCTGTCGCTGAAAAAGGCGGCGGACTTCTATCAGAGCCTTTCGATGCCGGATGCGGAGGCCGTCGCGGAAATGGTCGATTATGCGCAGAAAACGCTGACGGCGGCGGGATACCGGCCGTATTATCTCTACCGGCAGAAGAACATGGCGGCCAATCTCGAAAACGTCGGCTACGCAAAGCCGGGATTCGAGAGCGCCTATAATGTCATGATGATGGACGATTCGCAGACGATTCTCGGCATCGGCGCGGGGGCATCGACGAAGGTGCTCGGCGGCAGACGCGGCATTGAGCGCCTGACCGAGTGCAAGTATCCTTATGACTATCTTGCGCGGTTCGATGAGCTGATGCAGGAGAAGGAGAAGCAGCTGAGAGCGCTGCTGGGGTGAATAAGGCAGATTAAGAAAAGAGGGATATCATGGCACGATACTTTTTTCAGGAAACAGTTTATCATGCAGGATTGCATAAGTACAGGGTGGTTAAAGGGGAAACTCCTGATGAAGCGGCGAATAAAGCAATCGCGCTGCAACAGCAATGGGAAGCAGAATGGGCTAGAAAATGTGAAGCGGAGCGTAAAAAACAGTTCCGAGCTGCAAAAGCAAATCGAGAGCAGGCTGACATAGCTTATGCAGGGGAAATGACACAAAAGGCAGAGCAGATTCAGCGTGACCTGGATTCTATTTTGCTTCGTTCATTATCCGTCGAGGCGTTTGATTTTGATAGCATGAAAGACCATTCCGATTATAAGATTCAGCCGCCTTTAGCACCGAAATATGATGAATACCCACGAGAGCCGTTGCGAACAGATCCAAGGTTTAATCCTGCGCCTTCGCTGTTTACCAAGCTTTCTAAGAATAAGATGAAAGCATTTGATGAGCAGAATCAAAGTGCATATGAGTCTGCCCATGATGCTTGGATGACTGAAGCACGCACTATTGACGATAAAAATCAGCAAAAGAAAAAATCATACGAAGAAAGAATGGCATTGTGGCAGCAGGAAAAGAAACTGTTTGAAGAGGAGCGGGATTCTACTAATCAGGAAATAGACAAATTCAGGCACGATGTTGTTGAATTGCGAAAAGAGGCGGTTGAACAGTATTTTTCGATGATTCTAAATGGATTACAGTATCCGTTTGAATTTGAACGAAAGGTTTTGGCAGAGTATCAAGCGGACTGCAAGATGTTGGTGCTTGATATGCAGTTTCCGGTGATAGAAAATATACCGGCGTTGAAAAGTGTTTCATACATAAAAACAAGAAAAGAATTTAAGAATACGAACCATCCTGAATCCTACATAAAGAAAAAGTATGAAAGTGTAAATTATCAAATTGTTCTTCAAGTTTTGAACTGTTGTTTCAATGATTGCTTGATCGGAACAAGTATTGAATCCATTGCGTTAAATGGAAGAGTGAAAACTGTTGATAAAACAACCGGCCAAACGATTACTCCGTGTATACTGTCTTTGACAGAAAGCAGAGAAGAGTTTATGAAACTGAATTTATCTGCGATTGATCCAAAGGCATGGTTTAAGAGTGCTAAAGGCGTTTCGGCCGCTTCGCTTGCAAATATAGCACCGGTGGCTCCTTTGGTAACAATCTCAAAAGAGGATAAGCGATTTATTGAGGCTCATGAGGTTGCCGATACGCTGGACGAGGGGACAAATCTTGCTGCAATGGACTGGCAGGAGTTTGAACATCTGGTTCGTGAGTTGTTTGAGAAAGAATTCGGTGCAAACGGTGGCGAAGTCAAGATCACACAAGCGAGCCGCGACGGCGGTGTGGATGCGGTTGCATTTGATCCGGATCCGATCCGCGGCGGAAAAATAGTGATTCAGGCCAAGCGATATACAAATGTTGTCGGCGTTTCTGCTGTTCGTGATCTGTACGGAACTGTTGTAAGTGAGGGTGCATCCAAGGGAATTCTTGTGACAACCTCGCATTATGGAAATGACGCATATGAGTTTGCAAAAGACAAACCTTTGACACTGCTGAATGGCACCAATTTGTTATATTTATTAGAAAAGCATGGCTATCGTGCCAAGATAGATATTAAAGAGGCAAAGGAATTACAAAAAACATGATCCAATACATCGACATCGGGCTGAATCTGTTTTGCAGGCAGTTCCGCGATCCCGACCGCATCATTGCGGATGCGGCGGCAGCGGGCGTTTCCTGCATCCTGACCGGCTCGGATATGAAGGAAAACGAAAGCGTCAGCGCTTATGTGAAAACGCATGACTGCTTCGGCACCTGCGGCATTCATCCGCACAATGCCGACAGCGCAAAACCCGCAGACTTTACGCGCATCCGTGAGATCGTGACCGGCAATCCGAAGATCGTCGCGGTAGGGGAGTGCGGGCTGGATTACGACAGAATGTTCTCGGCAAAGGAGAATCAGCTCCGCTGCTTTGAGCAGCAGGTGCAGATCGCGGAGGAGCTGGGAAAGCCGCTCTTTCTGCATGAGCGCGCCGCCGCAGAGGATTTTGCCGCTGTGATGCGGGAGCATCCGGCACAGTGCCGGCGTTCGGTCGTTCACTGCTTCACCGGTGATGCAGAGACGCTGCAAGCCTATCTTGATCTCGGCTGCTGTATCGGCATTACCGGCTGGATCTGCGATGACCGGCGCAGCGATGCACTGCGGGATGCGGTCAGGCTGCTGCCGCCGGAGCGCGTCATGCTCGAAACGGACGCGCCCTATCTGACCCCGCGCAATGTCAGGGGGCTGGGGAATGTCAATGTCCCGCAGAATATCCGGTATGTCGCGGCGGAGCTTGCAAAGCATATGCAGATCAGCGAATCTGCGCTTTCTTCGCAGGCGCTCGAAAATACAAAGCGCTTTTTCGGCATCTGATACAGCGGACGAGTGCATTTTATCGCACAAATGTACTTTACAACCGGAGCGGATTGTGATATAATAGTATAAGAATATAAATCATGAGAGGCGGCAAAAGATATGGGGAACAAACAAAAGACACGCAGGCCGTATGCAGAGCGGCGGGAACCGTATCTGCTCGTGTTCCTTGTGAGCTTTGCGATACTGATGGTCGTGATATTGCCGGTGATGATTTTCACAGGCGGTTATTTTATCTATTACGGCGATTTCAATTCGCAGCAGCTCCCGTTTTACTGGCTGGCACATGATGCCGTGCAGAACGGCGCATTCGGCTGGAACTGGATGACCGATCTCGGCGCGAATTTCATCGGCTCCTATTCGTTCTATCTGCTGGGCAGTCCGTTCTTCTGGCTGACCGTCCCGTTCCCGCAGGAATGGGTGCTGTATATGATCCCGTATCTGCTCGGACTCAAGCACGCCATTGCCGCACTGACCGCCTATGCCTATATCCGGCGCTTTGTCCGGAGCAAGCCCGCATCCTTTATCGGTGCGCTGCTCTATGCATTCTCCGGCTTCCAGCTCTATAATATTTTCTTCAACCATTTTCACGATGTCACGGCATTTTTCCCGCTGCTGCTGATCGCAATGGAGCAGCGCGTCAATGAGAACCGCCGCGGCGTATTCGCACTGGCGGTCGCGTTCATGGGCATCCTGAACTATTACTTCTTCACGGGGCAGGCCGTCTTTGCGGTCATCTACTATATCGTCCGCTGCACGAACAAGGATTTCCACGCCGATGTGCGGAAATTCTTCAGCATTGCGCTGGAAGCCGTGATCGGCGTGATGATTGCCGCCTTTATGCTGCTGCCCTCCGCGCTGGCCATTCTGGATAATTACCGGATCAAGACGCGGCTTTACGGCAATGATCTCGTTGCCTATTCCGACAGAGTCCGCGTCTGGCATATCATCCAGAGCTTCTTCATGCTGCCGGATGTGCCGGCGAGACCGAATCTGTTCCGGACGGATTACGGCAAATGGGCTTCGATCGGCGGCTATCTGCCGATGTTCTCCATGGCGGGCGTGATCTCGTTCATGACGCAGAAGCGCAAACACTGGGCAACGCGCCTGACCGCGATCTGCATCGTCTGCGCGTTCATTCCGGTGCTGAATTCGATGTTCTACACCTTCAACGGCTCCTACTATGCCCGCTGGTTCTATATGCCGATCCTCATTATGGCGATGATGACGGCCTATGCGCTCGACAACCGGGAGATCAAATGGAAGAACGGCATTATCACCTGTGCTGTGATGCTGCTCGGCTTCGCTGCGATCTCGCTCCTGCCGCGCAAGGAGGATGACGGAAAGATCGTCTGGTTTGATTTCGCGAAATACACATGGTATCACTGGCTGACGCTCGGACTTTGTGCCGTGATGCTCTATTTTGCGATTTTGGTGCTGCAAATGCGGAAAAAGGGACATCACCGTATGTTCCGGAGCTATTCCGTTGCGCTGACGATCATATCCTGCCTCTGCTCGGCCTGCACGATCGTGTATTTCGGCATCGGGCTCGGCGTTTACCCGACCAGCTATGTCAACACGATGATAAAGGGCGGCGCGGAGATTCATCTGGAGGACGAGGAGAATCAGTTCTACCGCGTGGATATCTCGCAGGATTACGACAATTATCCGATGATGTGGGGCTATCCCAATATGCGCTGCTTCCACAGCATTGTCCCGACCTCGATCATGGATTTCTATGAAGCAGTCGGCGTGACGCGTGATGTCGCCTCCCGTCCGGAGACGAAAAACTATGCGCTGCGCGAGCTGTTCAGCGTCAAGTATTATTTTGATAAGGTTGACGGCGAGGATGCGGCTGATTATCCCTATGCGATCGAGGATATGCCGTCCTTCAAATACAGGGAGAAGGCAAACGGCTTCTATATCTACGAAAATGAAGCCTATATCCCGATGGGCATTGCATATGATACAGTCGTCAGCATGGAGGATATCAAGGATCTGACGGCAGCACAGAAGCAGAATCTCATGCTGCGTGCGCTCATCATGACACCGGAGCAGGTCGAGGCCTGCAAGGACAAAATGACAAAGATGACCGATCCGGAGGAAATGGTCATCAGTGACAAGGAATTCGAGGAATATGCGCCGACGCGTGTCGGGGATGCCTGCGATCTGTTCGATTACGATTCCTACGGCTTCCGCGCTTCGATCAGGCTGGATGCACCGAAGATGATCTATTTCAGCGTGCCCTATGAGAGCGGCTGGACGGCGACGGTCAACGGTCAGCCGGCGCAGATCGAAAAGGTCAATTACGGCTTTATGGCGGTCGCCTGCGAGGAGGGCGACAATGAGATTCGCTTCAGCTATGCGACACCGGGTCTGCGTGAGGGACTGATTATCGCGGCCTGCGGTGTCGGTGCGCTGCTCCTGTATCTGCTCTGGATGTGTGTCATCCGCCGCGGCGATAAGGTGAAGTGGGCAAAGCAGAAGCATTATTACGATTATGCAGACGGCAGCTTCTCGGAGCATCAGCGCTATATGCAGCATTCCGTCATGCGCAACGGTACGGCGATGGCCTATGAGCCGCCCGCGCCTCTGTATGATGACGAGCCGGAGCCCGATGCGGATGATGAGAATCCGGCGGAATGGGCGCCTGAGCCGGAATCAGACGCGGATGCAGAGGGCGATGTGCCGGATGCCGCGGAGGACGATGCGCCGGAAAACAGCCGGAAGCAGGATGCAGACGATATCCTGCGTGAGCTGCTGGGCGAATCCGCGCAGACCGGCGGCAGCCGCTTTGCGGAGCCGGATGAGGAGGAAGCAGACGATGGAAACGGAGAATAAGGCAAAGCATCTGGAGGAGCGGCAGATCCGCTCCGAGGAAATCTACAACGGACGGATCCTGCACATTACGCGGGATACCGTCCTGCTGGAAAACGGCGATGAGGCGCTGCGCGAGGTCGTGCATCATCCCGGCGGCTCCTGCGTCGTGCCGCTGACCGAAGACGGCGATGTGCTGCTGGTGCGGCAGTTCCGCTATCCGCAGGGAACGGAAACACTGGAGCTTCCGGCGGGCAAGCTGGAATACGGCGAGGATTCGCTGACCTGCGCGGTGCGGGAGCTGAAGGAGGAGGTCGGCGGAGAAGCCGATCAGCTTGAACCGCTCGGCATTCTCTATCCGACGCCGGCCTATGACAAGGAAGTCATCTATATGTATCTGGCACGCAGCATCCGGCAGGACGGCGGACAGTCGCTTGATGACGATGAATTCCTTGATGTAGTGCGGATGCCGCTGGCGCAGGCCGTGGAAATGGTCATGGAGAACCGGCTGCCCGATGCGAAAACACAGATCGCGCTCCTGAAAGCGGCGCATATTCTCGGCAAATAAGCGGACAAAAAGCCGTCCGCGCACAGATGTACACGGACGGCTTTGTATTCCCTATTTCCTGTTTCGGCGCCGGAATCTTATGTCGTCTCCGGATCGGCTGCTTCGGCTGCCGGCGCTTCTGCCGGTGCAGATGCTTCTTCCGCAGCAGGCTCCACTGCCTCGGCTGTTTCTGCTTCTGCCTCCATCAGCGCAAGCTGTTCCTGATACGCGTCGAGGATCTGCTGCTCCAGATACTGTCTTGCCTGTGCGGAGATCGGATGCACGATATCGCGGAAAATGCCGCCCTCGTCCTTCCGGCTCGGCATGGCAACGAACAGTCTGCTTTCGCCCTGCACGACCTTGATGTCATGCACAGCGAGCATCTGATCGAGCGTAATGGAGACGATCGCGCGCAGTCTGCCGTCTGTCATCATTTTGCGGATCTTGAGATCTGTAATTTCCATTTGTAACCATTCCTTCCTTGCATGGGTGTCGCTGGCAACAGAAGCTGCGGTGCAGGTTGACAGCGATCTGAAATATTGCTGTGTAATATTACGGCAAGTGCCGGCAGCGGCCGGAGCAAGCGGCTGCATGGAATCACTGCACCGTGTTGGCTATATCATATCACGGAAATGTGTTGATTTTGTGAATATTTCATGTGAATATGCGCGATGCAGTGAATAAAAATTATTTTTTTGCTGATTTATACGTAATATTCACAAAAGTATGATATAATATACACAGAGCCAGGAGAACATTTGATTGATGAAAGGAAAATGTGTCTATGAGCAGCATTTTAGAGGGTAAAAAGCATATCCATATGATCGGCATCGGCGGCAGCGGGATGTACCCGCTGGCACAGGTGCTTCATGCGAAAGGGTATTATCTGACCGGCTCGGATAACAACGAGACCGATACGCTCGCGGCGGTCCGCGCACTGGGGATTCCGGTGCAGCTCGGCCAGCGTGCGGAGAATATCGGGGACGCCGATCTGGTCGTCTATTCGGCGGCGATCGCAAAGACCAATCCGGAGCGCGCCGCAGCGGAGGCTGCCGGCATCGAAATGATGGAGCGCAGCGAACTGCTGGGACTTGTCTCGGAGTGGTATTCGGATGCGGTCTGCATCGCCGGTACGCACGGCAAGACCACCACGACCTCCATGCTCGCGCAGATCCTCTTTACGGCGGGCATCGACCTTTCCGCAGTGATCGGCGGCAAGCTGCCCTCGATCGGCGGCAGCGGCAGAGCCGGCAGCAGCGAGGTATTCGTCTGCGAGGCCTGCGAATATGTCGATACCTTCCTGCATCTTTCGCCGGATATCGCCGTGATCCTGAATATCGACGAGGATCACATGGAATACTTCAAAACGCTGGAAAACCTGAAGGCATCCTTCACAAAGTTTGCGCAGAAATCCAGCAGATATGTACTCTATAACGGCGACGACCAAAATTCCTGCGATGCCTGCGCATCCGTCACCGGAAAGGAAATGATCCGCTTCGGCACCGGCGCGGACTGCGAGTGGCGCGTCACCGATATCGAGCATACCGCGCAGCAGACCACGGAATTCAAGGTCTGGCATGAGGGCGAATGCCTCGGCACCGCTGTTTTGCAGATCCCCGGAATGCACAATGTCCTCAATGCGCTGGCAGCGATCGCTTCGGCACATCTGGTCGGCCTGAACTTTGCACAGTGTCAGGCGGGACTGCTCGCATTCCACGGTGCAAAGCGCCGCTTCGATATCCACGCGAACTGCGGCGGGATCACCGTTGCCGATGACTACGGTCATCATCCCGCAGAGATCGCGGCAACGCTCCGTGCGGCCAAGGCGATGCCCTACCGCCGTGTCATTGCGGTGCATCAGCCCTTCACCTATTCGCGGACGGAGCGCCTGACTGACGATTTTGCCGAGGCGCTGAAAATTGCGGATATCGTCGCCCTGACCGATATCATGGGCGGCAGAGAGACCAATACGACCGGCTTCTTCACGCGGATGCTGGCCGAGAAGATCCCCGGCTGCATCTGGTTCCCGCAGGACGAGACCGAGCCGGAAAACGATAAGCGGAAATATCAGAATTTCGATGACGTCTGCGATGCGGTCTGCCGTGTCGCCGAGCCGGGGGATCTCATCATCACACTCGGCTGCGGCGATGTCAACAAGCTCTCCAAGCAGATCGCCGATACTTTGCAGTCGCGCGAGCATCTTTGATCCGCAGAAGGGGGATGGATCCAAATGCTGAACGAGAAAGCAAATCAGATCTACCGCTATATCCGCGACCGGATCGGCGAGGGCTATGCCCCGACTGTCAGAGAGATCTGCCGGGAGCTGGATATCCGTTCGACCTCGACCGTCCACCGCTATATCAATCTGCTGGTGGAGGAGGGGCTGCTGGATAAAATGGACAATCAGAACCGTGCGATCCGTCTGCACGGCTTCAGCGCCTGCAATGTGCCGCTGGTCGGTACGGTCACGGCGGGTGTCCCGATCACAGCGATCGAAAATATCGAGAATTATCTGAGCTATGTGCCGGAGCGCCATTATTCCGGCGAGCTGTTCGCGCTGCGCGTCCGCGGCGAGAGCATGATCAATGCCGGTATCCTCAGCGGGGATATCGTCATCGTGGAGCAGTGCGAGACAGCCGAGAACGGCGAGATCGTTGTCGCGCTCGTAGACGGCGAGGATGCAACGGTCAAGCGCTTCTATAAGGAGAACGGCGGCTACCGTCTCCAGCCGGAAAATGATACAATGGAGCCGATCTACCTCAATGAGGTGGCCGTGCTGGGCAGAGTCGTGGCGCTGCTGCGCTATATGGACTGAGTCGCAGGAAACAGGAAGGGAGAATCGAAATGGTCAATCGAGTAAAAGTTGTGCTTTGCGGAAAGGAATATATCCTGCGCACGGAGGATGCGCCGAGTTATGTTTATCAGCTCGCGAAAAGCCTCGAAAAAAGCATCAAGGAGAATATGGAAAAGAATCCCAGCATCTCCTCGCATTCTGCAGTCATGATGGTCGCGCTCTCCACAATGGATGAGCTGACAAAGGCAAATAACAGCATTGAAGTGATCCGCTCGCAGGTCAAGGAATATGTCGATGAAGCAGGCAAGGCGAGACTGGAACGGGATGCTGCGCTGCGCGAGATCGACGTACTGAAAGCGAAGATCGAGCAGCTGGAAAATCTCAGCAAGCTGAAATCGCTCCGCGAGACCGCAAAGGCGGATGAGCAGGCGGCGCGGGAGCAGGAGAAGAAGCAGGAATCCGCAGAGCGCCGTCCGCAGCTGACGGTTGACAATACGGAATCCGGTCAGCTGACCTTCACCGAGACACCGGACGAATGAGCAGACCGGAGCTGCTCGCGCCCGCCGGCGGCATGGAATCGCTGACCGCGGCACTGCGCTGCGGCGCGGATGCGGTCTATGCCGGTGCAAAGCAGTTTTCAGCGCGGGCGAGTGCAGAGAATTTTGATGCGGCGGGACTGCGGGATGCGGCGGCGCTCTGTCATCTCTACGGCGCAAAGCTGTATCTAGCGGTCAATACGCTGCTGTTTGACAGCGAATTTCCCGCGCTGGACAGATTGCTGGAAACGGCAGCCGAGGCCGGCGCGGACGGATGCATTGTGCAGGATTTCGGCGCGGCGGCGTATATTTCCAAACGCCTGCCGACGCTCCGGCTGCACGCCTCCACGCAAATGACGATCCATACGCCCGCCGGCGTGCGCTATGCAAAGCAGGCGGGCTTTTGCCGTGCAGTCGCGGCGCGGGAGCTTTCCGCGGAGCAGCTGCGGGCAGTCTGCGAGGAGGCAAAGCGCTGCGGCATGGAGATCGAGATGTTCGTCCACGGCGCACACTGTATGTCTGTCTCCGGACAGTGCTGGATGTCTGCGGCAATGGGCGGCCGGAGCGCGAACCGCGGATGCTGTGCGCAGCCCTGCCGTCTGCCCTTTACCGCAGATGCGGCGCAGCGGGAGGCTTGTGCGCTGTCGCTCAAGGATATGTCGCTCGCGGAGCAGCTGCCGCTGATCGAAGCGATCGGCGTGGATTCGCTCAAGATCGAGGGGCGGATGAAGCGGCCGGAATATGTCGCGGCGGCAGTCACGGCGTTCCGCCGCGCACTGAACGGCGAAAGGCCGGATATGGCCGAATTGCAGGCAGTGTTTTCGCGCAGCGGCTTCACAGACGGCTATTTCACCGGAAAGCGGCAGGATATGTTCGGGACGCGGCGCAAAGAGGATGTGACGGCGGCGCAGACCGTTCTGAGCGGGATCCGCGCACGCTGTCAGAAGCCGCGCAAGGCGGCCGCACTGGATGCGCATTTCGTATTGCGGGCGGGACAGCCGGTCACGCTGACCGTTTCGGACGGCGAACGCACGGTCACCGTCAGCGGAGACTGTCCGCAGCAGGCGAACAGCAGACCGACCGATCTGCCGATGCTGGAAAAGCAGTTCGCGAAGCTGGGCGATACGATCTATACGCTGGGGGCGGTCACGGCGGAGCTGGATGACGGCATGATGCTGCCGGCATCGGCGCTGAATGCGCTCCGGCGCGATGCCGCTGCCGCAATGGACACTGCGCGCATCCGCAGCAATACGCCGGCACATCAGCTTGGAGAGATCCCCGCCATGCCGACTGCGCCGGAATCGGCGGAAACGCCGCAATTTCGTTTGCAGATCCGGCGGCTCGCACAGCTTGATGCGGTCGGGGACTATGCCGCACGGCTGGATGCGCTGCTGCTGCCGCTCGGCCTTGCCACAGAGTACGCTGCCGGCCGGCAGCCGATCCCGCCGGAACGGGTGATGCTGCTGGCACCGCGCTTCTGCGTGGATGAACCGAAAATCGCGCAGCTTCTGAAAAATGCATATGATCTCGGATATCGGCAGCTCGCCTGTCAGCATATCGGAGATGTGCAGCTCGGCAGGGAGCTTGGCTTTGCGCTGCACGGTACGCTCGGTCTGCATATTTCCAATTCCTATGCAGCGGCGGCGATGCGGGACGCCGGACTGCTTGACGGACTCTGTACGCCGGAGACGCCCGCGCTGCCCGCGCAAATGCTGCCGCTCGGCGTATTTGCATACGGGCGGCTTCCGCTGATGCTGACGCGGAACTGTCCGGTCAGGGCGCAGGTCGGCTGCGGAAAATGCCGTCATACGCTGACCGACCGGCGGGGGGCGGCGGTCTATACGGACTGTACGCGCTGTCTGGAAAAGCCGGACTATGCGGAGCTGTTCAATGCGGTGCCGGTCTGGACGGCGGATAAGCCGCAGCTTTATGCGGATGCGGCATATGCGCTGCTCGCGATGACCGATGAAAAGCCAGCGCGCGTGCGGGAGATTTTAGCGGCATATCTGGACGGGGAGACCGCCGCAGCGCCGCAGAAATTCACTCGCGGACTGTCCGTCAGCCGGAACGGAACTCACAGCTGATACATAAAAATACGCCTGCACCGAAACCGGACGGTGCAGGCGTGTTTTGATTTTTAGAATTGTACTGTTATGTAAACCGATGAACTCACTGCACAGAAGCCGCGAACAGCGGCGTGAGTTTGGGATAATCAGCCTGTGAGCGCGGCCGTGCCTTTAGCAAAACGGCTGTCGGCACTGCCGACAGTTACATCGCATCGCGGAAAGTGAGCCGGCGGATCCGCCGCAGCGCGATCAGATTCACCGTGATCGCAAAGAACAGCGTGATGAGCGCCGAGAACAGATATGCCTCCGGGATCGGGCCGCGGATCATTTGCAGCTCCACGCGCTCCAGTGACGACAGGATGATATGCGATGCGACCTGTCCGCTCAGCAGTCCGAGCAGAATGCCGATCGCAGTCGTCAGAATGTTCTCCTTGAGGATATAGCCGACTGTCTCGCCGATCGTGAAGCCGTTGACGCGCATGACCGTCAGCTCGCGCTTCTTCTGGTTGAGCTGGATCATGACCAGATTGAGCAGCACGACCGCCGCCATCAGGCCAGCCGTACCGATCATGACATAGACCATTTTGTCCAGCATATCCGCAACGGTCTGGTGCCGTGCGCGTGCCTCATCCGATGCCGTATAGCAGAGGAATCCGCTGCTTTTGCTGAGCGCCGAGCGGAGTGCAGGCACATCGGCCCGCGATGTCCGCGCAAGAATGGTATTGACCGTATAATCCCTGCCGAAGATCTCTCTGCCGTAGGATTCGGAAAGATAGATGCTCTTGCCCGCATAGCTCTGGTAGATGCCGCTGACCGGCACATCGTGGTACACGCCGCCGGAATCCAGAATGGAAATATGATCGCCGACGGTCAGCGAATAGGTCTCCGCAAGGCGGTTGTAGATGAACACGCCGCCGTCCGGAATGCGATGCTCCTCCTTGCGGCGGATATCGTAGAGATGCACATAATCCGGCAGGGCATCCGGATCGACACAGAAGATCTGCGCGCTTTCCAGATCGCCGCCGATCCGTGTCAGCGTATCGAGCTGATACACCTCTGTGTAATCGGTATCTGCATCCCGCAGCTGATCCGTGACCTCGCCGATCTCGTCCTCAGATGCATCCGGCTTCAGCTGTACGCAGGCATCGTAATCCGTGATCTGCGTGAACTGCCGGTCGATCAGCTTGACATACGAGAGCTTCATCGCGAAGCCGATCATCAGCAGCATACAGCTTCCCGCAATGCTGATGACCGTCACGCTGACGCGCTTCAGATCGCTGCGGATATTGCGCAGGATCAGGCCGGTATAGAGCGAGCGCGTTTTCTTTCTGCCGGTGCGCACCTTATTGCGGTGTACCTGCGGCGTCTCGCCGCGGAGCAGGTCGGTCGCAGGCCGTTCGATCAGTCTGCTGCACGCGATCCATGCGGAGAAAATGCCGAGCGCCGTTGCAAAGATGACGCAGAGCGCCGAGGGCAGCAGCAGGAACGAGCGCGGGAATGAGCCGAGCATCAGCGCCTGTGCCGTCGAGCTGAGCATGATCTCCTCCAGCAGGAAATAGGCGAGCGCAATGCCGCCCAGACCGCCGAGAAATGCGCCGAAGCCGCCGAAGATCAGGTATTTCGCCATGATCTCTTTGCGTGTGAAGCCGAGCGCCTTTGTCGCGCCGATCAGCACACGCTGTTCATCGACGATCTTGCCGATCGTTGCGTAGCAGACGAGCATACTGAGCAGAATGAAGATCGTGCTGAAGGTCTGCCGCATACTGACAAAGGTTTTCGCGGCACCGCGGAGATCGTTGAAGGAAAGGTTCATGGAGCGGTCGGTCAGGATCCAGCTGCCCGGCTGATAGGCCGCGAGCTGTGCCCTGGCATCCTCCAGCTCCTTCACGCCGGCTTCATATTCCGCCTGCTTTTCTTCGAGCGTTTTTGCCCCTTCTTCGAGCTTTTCGCTGCCCTCCTCCAGTTCCTGCCTGCCTTCCTCCAGCTGCTCCGTGCCGGAGCTGATCTGTCCCTCGGAGTCCTCGTATTTTTCCAGACCGGCGTTATACTTTTTCAGGCCGTCCTCATAGGCGCGGAGATTGGCGTCATAGGCGGATTTGCCGACCTTGTATTCGGTCTCCTTCTCCTGATAGAGCGCGAGCGAGCGGTCATATTCCGCCTTGCCCGCAGCATACTGCGCATAGCCCTCGTCATATTCCGACTGCGCCGCCGTCCACTGCGAAAGGCCGTCCTGATACTGTGCGTAGCCCTCCTGATACTGCTTTTCGCCGTCATAGAGCTTTGTGTATTCGGTGCGGAACTGCTTCCAGACATCCGAGACCTCCGCTGCTGCGATGATATCCTGATACTGCTCCTCAGAAATGCCGTTCTCATCGACGAGCAGATGATGCGTCAGATCATCGTAGGTCAGCGTATAGTTATCGGAGGAATCGCGCACGGAATGCAGCACCGGCACATCCCCGAATGCCGGATTCCACGAATCCCGGATGACCGCATTGATCATACCGGTCATGGTCTCGATCGCGGTCTCCGCGGTATCGAGCGATGCACGGCCTGCGCGCAGCTCGACCTCTGCATCGGTCAGCTTCTGTCGGTTCTCGTCAAGCTGGATCCTGCCCTCGCGCAGCTTTGCTTCGCTGGCCTCCAGCTCCGCCGCACCGTCATCGAGCTGTGCCTTCGCGTCATCCAGCTGCTTCCGTGCGGAATCAAGCTGCTTCTTGGCATCGTCCAGTGCTTTTTTCGCGTCCTCAAGCTGCTTTTTGCCGTCGGTGATCTCGGATTCGGAGGAATCCAGCTGTGCCTTTGCAAGCTCCAGCTTTGCGGTCGCGATCTTGAGCTGCACATCCGCATCGCTGATCTTTGCGGCATTCTCCTCGACCTCTGTCTGACCGGCATCCAGCTGTGCCTTGCCCTCGGCGAGCTTCTTCTCACCGTCGGCGATGCGGTCACGCGCCGATGCGATCAGCTCCGCATCCCGCATGGAAGCGCGCTCCTTGCCGAGCAGGGAAATCTCCCGTTCGATCTTCCAGATCCTGTCTGCATATTCCTGTGAGAATGTATCCATATCCGCCGTATCCGTCCGGATCAGCATTCCGAGATACGGCGCTTCAAGCGTACTGAGATCGAGATCCTCCGGCATGACCAGCACCTCAAAGCGGTCGCTCTCGCCCTGCCGGAAATGGTTCGGATGCAGAAATGTACCCCTGACTGTCAGCTCCTTTGCCGTCAGGAAATCCTCGGACTCCCTGCGCGGGGTGACGGTGATCCGGTCGCCCTCCTTCAGGCCGAGACTCTCCGCGAGCTGCTGTGCGACGGCGCATTCGCCGGATCTCTGCGGCAGCTCGCCGCTTTTGAGCGTCACATGGTCGATCCGATCTGTCTGCGATGCGATATGAACGGTTGTCCGCTCGCCGCCGCTGTTCTCCGCGATCATATCGACAGCCGTGAAGCCCTCGGCATCCGTAACGCCGTCGATCTTCCGGACGGCTTCGAGATCCTTCTCGGTGATGCCGCGTGTGGACTGGATCTCAATGTCGCGGTACTGCATCTCATTGTAATACCGGTTCGCCTTGCCGTAAAGCGAATCCATGCCGAACTGGAATGCCAGAAACGCGCTCGTTCCGAGCGTCACGACCAGAACGATCGAGATGAACGAAACGATCTGCCTGCGGATATTCCGGACAGCATCCTTGAACTGTGTCCGCTTCATCTTACCACTCCAGTTCTGCTGCCTTCAGCGGCTTGGCATTCTTCTTGATGCTGAAAACTCTGCCGCTGCGGAGCTTGACAACGCGGTCAGCCATTTTGCCGATCTCCGGGTTATGCGTAATCATGATAACGGTCGTATGCTTGGTTTTGACCGCACGCTCAAAGGCCTCCAGCACCTCGATGCTGGTCTCATAGTCCAGCGCGGCAGTCGGCTCATCCGCGAGAATGAGCTTCGGATTCTTGACAAGCGCACGGGCGATCGCAACGCGCTGCTGCTGGCCGCCGCTCATCTGCGCCGGGAAATTGTCCGCACGGCTCGTCAGGCCGACCAGACCGATCGCCTCCTCCGGCGTCAGCGGATCGGGACAGATCTCCGCGATGAACCGCACATTGTCGATCGCGGAGAGATTCGGCATGAGATTGTAGGACTGGAACACAAAGCCGATATAGTTCCGGCGGTACATCGTCAGCTCCGCCTCGGAGGGATGCGAATAATCCTTGCCCTCGATCATCAGCGTGCCGTTTGTCAGCGAGTCCATGCCGCCGATAATATTCATCATGGTCGATTTGCCGCAGCCGCTCTCACCGAGCACGACCAGCAGCTCGCCCTGATAGACATTGAGATTGATGCCCTTGAGAATCTTGACCGTTTCGCCGCCGCTCTCAAATTCCTTTGTAACATCGGAAAGCGAGACAAGAATTTCCTTTTCCTCCGCATCGCCGATCGACAGACCCTTTTCCGCGATCGTAATTGCGGCGAGCGAGGCCATGCGCTCACAGAGCTGAAGCTGATCCTGATCGAACTGACCGCCGTTTTTCAGGTTGATGAGCTGCACGCAGCCGATCGTCTTTTCCGGATCGCTCAGCGGCACACAGAGCATGGTTTTCGTATCCAGCCCCTGATCGTCGAAGATCGAGCTGTCATAGCGCGCATCCGAATGCGTATCCGCAATGATGACGGATTTTCCCGTCCGCGTCACCACGCCCTCAATGCCGCTGCCGTTTTCGATGCTGATGCCGGAGATATCGACCGGCCCGCGGTGGAACATCGGATAGAGACGGTTTGTCTGCGGATCCAGCAGCCAGACCGCGCCGGCCTCGCTGCCGATCGTATCCATGATAATATCAAGGCTGCCGGAAAGCGCGTCCTCCATGCTCTCCACTTCGAGCATCTGCTCCATAATGCGCCAGAGCGCATGGTCATACCGGTTCTTTTCTTTCATCTTATCTCAATTTCATCCTTTTCTGCGCGATGCAGTTATTCGATCGTTTCGACCTTCAGCAGATTGGTCGTACCGGAAACGCCGAGCGGCACGCCCGCCGTAATAACGACCAGATCGCCCGGCTCGGTATATCCCGCATCGCAGGCCGCAGCGACCGCGTGCCGGAACAGCGAATCTGTATCGCGCTCCTCGCTGATGACCAGCGGCTGCACGCCCCACGACATATTCATCTGCCGCTGCACCATTGCGTCGGTCGTGCAGGAAATGATCGGGAACATCGGGCGGTATTTCGAGATCAGTCTTGCGGTCTCGCCGCCCTTCGTGACGGTCACGATCGCCGCTGCATCCAGGTCATGCGCAGTCGTCACGGTCGCGTGTGCGATCGCATCCGCAACAGTCGATTTCTCCGTTGCGCGCGCCATGAATTCGCTCTTGTAGTCGATGCTCGCCTCCGTGGTCAGCGCGATCCGCGCCATTGTCCGCACGGTCTCGACCGGATGCTGTCCCGCGGCAGTCTCGCCGGAGGTCATGACCGCGCTCGTGCCGTCATAGATCGCGTTTGCGACATCGGTGATCTCCGCCCGTGTCGGCCGCGGATTCGTCATCATGGATTCGAGCATCTGCGTTGCAGTAATGACCTGCTTGCCGGCCTCATAGCCCTTGCGGATCAGCTTCTTCTGGATATCGGGGATCTGCTCGAACGGGATCTCAACGCCCATATCGCCGCGCGCGACCATGATGCCGTCGGCGGCTTCGAGGATCTCGTCAATATTGTTCACGCCCTCGCGGTTCTCGATCTTCGCAATAATGCGGACGCCGTACCAGCCGAGCGACTGCGTGAATTTCCGGAGATAGCGGATATCCGCACCGGTGCGCGCAAAGCTCGCCGCAATGAAATCGAAGCCGAGCTTCGCGCCGAATTCCAGATCCTCCATATCCGCATCGCTGAGATACGGCATAGAGAGGTGGACATCCGGGAAATTGCAGGATTTGTGATCGGTCAGCACGCCGCCGTGAATGACGCGGCATTCGATATCGGTCGCGGTGACGTGCTCAATGCGCATCTCGACAAGACCGTCGTTGATCATGACGGTATCGCCGGGCTTGACATCCTTGGTCAGCCGCGGATAGTTCACGCTGCCGGTCTGCGCATCGCAGGGAACATCGCGGGTGGTCAGCGTATAGACGGCGCCGTCCGCGACGGTCGCGGGGCCGTCCGGAAATGTGCGCAGGCGAACCTCAGGTCCTTTGGTATCGAGCATTGTCGCAACCGGAAGTCCCAGCTCCTCGCGCAGGCGGACAACCTGTTCAAAGCGCTTCCGATCCTTTTCGTAATTGGCATGAGAAAAGTTGAAGCGGGCAACATTCATGCCCGCCTGCATCATCTGGCGGAGCACCTCGTCCGAATCCGTTGCGGGGCCGATGGTGCAAACGATTTTTGTTTTTCTGATCTGCTGCATGGTGATATCCTCCTTCTGAAAGGGTGCATATTTTCACAGTATAATTATAGCATATTATGACAGAAAGTGCAATGGATAAAGTAAAATAAAATGAACAGCTTCGCAGCAGTGCAAATCATTCTTTTTCAGCGCATGAGAATAAATCCGCAGGGTGACATCAGGTCTTGCATGACCTGCTCTCTTTGCTGCGTCCGCAATGCTGATCCCTGCCTGAAGCTGAAGGCTGACCGATGTGTGCCGGAACATATGGGGATGGATTTTTTGCAGCCCGTGCTTCTTGGTAAAGGTGATCTTCCCGTTCTTGTTTCTGCGTTCCTGAATATTCATCTGACCGCCGCCTTTCTTGTCATGGCGGTGTTCACTGTCTGTCTCATTTTTCCTCCGTTCCGACAGCGAATATATCACCATGGTTAAAAGATCAAGGATACGGTCGATGACCTCTTGCTGGTTTCGTTTCATTTTGGTTACCTCCCTGAATTTTGATTGATTTGAAAGAGCCGCCTCTCATACAGCGCTACAGAAACACGCAAAAATAATAGTCTGTTTCCGAAACTTTGTGTGGCTGCACAAAACGGCCGGCTTCATTCTGTGCATTATGCTTCCGTTTCTGGGCTTGCAGAGCTTTGCGGCGGCTCTCACTTATATCCTCAAAACTTGGCGGATTTTTTCACTATGGAGAAAAGATTGTATAGTTGCACGATGAAGCGTTTATCTATCGTGCACGATTTGCTCGTTTTGTATATAAACGTTTCCTATCATAATCCAGCGCAAAAAAGCCCTGCCCACTGATCGAACAGCAAGCAAGGCATCATAATATGAGAATAAATAATTCATTTTTCGAGGAATATATCCGGCAGAATAATCTCATCGCAGAACAGCTCAAATAATTTCACGGCATCATCCAGCGGATTGCTGAGAGAATCTGTCTGGAGCTTATCATCTTTCAGAAGCCGATGATATGGCTTTGCAGGAAACAAAAGCGGCGACAGGCAGAGCGTGTCAACATACTGCGCTGACACACTCTGCGGCATCGCCGCTTCAAGATATTTCAGATCATATGCTATAATATTGTGTCCGCCAAACCATTCATTCCTTAACAAACGCAGAAAAATCGCCCACCGAAGCAGCGTGAAACTGACGCCCGTCCGAATCGACCGCGCCGATGTCCAGTATCTGCCCGTTTTCTGGGTCGATCTCCGCATCAAAGAATAGGATTGGTTTCATTTCTCTGCTTCTCTTTCATGTATAAATGCAATGAGTGTTTCTATGTTATCAAAAATGAATTGCTGTGCGTTCTTGTCATACACGGTATATTGCGTCGGAACACCTTGTTCATTGACAAAACTTGTTTCCTTCATACCGAGCATTTCACCGTCCGGCGTCGGAACCTTTCGCTTCCTGCCTGATGAGGTCTCTATGTCTTGCAGCATCCCAATGGAGAGCAGCCAACCGGTAATATCCGTTGTTTTCAGCTTCTGCATTTTTTCAGTATCAATCAGTTCATTGATCGACGCTGTGATTCTTGAAGCAGACTGCTGAGAACTATGTGGCTTGAGTTGCACAATCTGCTCGGGCAGGAGGGCAAATGGCACTTTCTGTGAACGGGGTACTTTCTTTTTCTGAACTCCTCCGCCGTTGTCAATGACCTTTTGCAGCACACCGGAAACATAAAACAGGCATCGCGAAACCCGTACCTGATTGACAACATCATCGTCCCGAACAGGCTGTCCGGAAAGCGGGTTATATCCGTTTGCAAGCGCATCAATATATTGCTTTGCGCGCTGCATGATTTCCAGTTCAGTCATCATGTGTCACCCCCAACATATAATCTGATTCTTCGTCATTTTGCCGCGTGTACTCCTTCTCGACTAGATATGAGATCCCCTTGCGCTTGATTTGATTTTCGCATTGTGATTCTCCTGCCTTCGTGTTTTGAAAGCTCGTCCTGCAATGCATGGTTGCAGGGGTATCGTTTTAGCCTCAGCAATATCAATGATGTA
>DGSY01000170.1:6813-7882 GCA_002394125.1 Ruminococcus sp. UBA4350 | reverse complement strand
GGAAGCAGAATGAGATTTCCCCAGAACATTCAATAGGCGCGAACAGCGCCGTAACAGCGACGGGAATGGTATGCTCCGCGAAACGGCGCCGAAGGAAAACGGCACCGGGCACTGCCCGGCCAAAAAAAAGCGGACGGTCTGCTAAGCAGCCATCCGTTATGAAGGAAAGAGGTTACCATAAGCAGATCGCTGCGCTTTCGCACATCGGTCTGCCGGTGAAAACTATATATAGTATACATTCTTTTCGCCGTTTTGTCAATCTGTAAACCGAGATTTCAGCATTTTTTATAACTAATTATTCTTTTCTTGATGTTTTCTTGGTATTCAGTCTAACGAAACATGATTATATTGCTAAATTTGTTTGCGATTGCATCCGATATACAGTAGAATTCCGTGTATCAGGCGTAGAATGCGAAATCTGACCGAGCAGGAATGTCAACTGTACCGCACAGGCAGACAGTTCGTCGTGTTTTTAACGATATTCATATTATATTCATATTTTTGTAAATGATAATATGACAGTATTTTTGCAATATCCGAATGAATTCCGCTATAATTCCGGATATTTCCTGAATCATATAGGATACAATAGAACATTTTCATTCTGTGCAAAATGCAGTATAATGATAGAGGACAAAACTGTGTCCGAAACGCTATTTTGTAAGGAGATTTGTAAAATGGAATTGAAGAATGCATACCTCAAGTCCGTCTACGAGCAGGTTGAAAAGCGCAACCCGAACGAGCCGGAATTCCTCCAGACCGTCGCAGAAGTGCTCAGCACTCTGGAGCCGGTTGTCGAAAAGAGACCTGATCTGGTCGAGGCAGGCGTGATCGAGCGCATGGTCGAGCCGGAGCGTCAGATCATCTTCCGTGTTCCGTGGATCGACGACAACGGCAAGCAGCAGGTCAACCGCGGCTTCCGCGTCCAGTTCAACTCCGCGATCGGCCCGTACAAGGGCGGTCTCCGCTTCGCAAAGAATGTTTACATCGGCATCATCAAGTTTCTCGGCTTCGAGCAGACCTTCAAGAACTCCCTGACCTCCCTCCCGATGGGCGGCGGCAAGGGCGG
>DGSY01000170.1:6469-6691 GCA_002394125.1 Ruminococcus sp. UBA4350 | reverse complement strand
CCAGAGCTTCATGACTGAGCTCTACCGTCACATCGGCCCGAACCTCGACGTTCCGGCAGGCGACATCGGTGTCGGTGCGCGTGAGATCGGCTATCTGTTCGGCCAGTACAAGAGAATCCAGAATGAGTTCACCGGCGTTCTGACCGGTAAGGGCATTCCGTACGGCGGCTCCCTGATCCGTCCGGAGGCAACCGGCTACGGCGCTGTCTACTATGTCCAGAA
>DGSY01000170.1:0-6406 GCA_002394125.1 Ruminococcus sp. UBA4350 | reverse complement strand
ATGCTCGACTACTTCAAGGATGAGATCAAGGGCAAGACCTTCGCAGTTTCCGGCTTCGGCAATGTTGCATGGGGCACCATCAAGAAGGTCAACGAGCTCGGCGGCAAGGTCGTCACGATCTCCGGTCCGGACGGCTACATCTATGATCCGGACGGCATCTCCACGGATGAGAAGGTCGATTATCTGCTCGAAATGAGAGCTTCCTGCCGCAACCGTGCGCAGGACTATGCTGACAAGTTCCCGACTGCACAGTTCTTCGCAGGCCAGAAGCCGTGGGGCGTCAAGGCTGATATCCTCATGCCGTGCGCAACGCAGAACGAGGTCGGTGTTGAGGAAGCAAAGCAGATCATCGCAAACGGCGTGAAGTACTATGTTGAGGTCGCAAATATGCCGACCACCAACGAGGCGATCGCTCTGCTGAAGGAAGCAGGCGTCATCGTTGCGCCGTCCAAGGCTGTCAACGCAGGCGGCGTTGCAGTTTCCGGTCTGGAAATGTCCCAGAACAGCGAGCGTCTGAGCTGGACAGCTGAGGAAGTTGATGCAAAGCTGAAGGGCATCATGGCAAACATCTTCAAGGCTTCCATCGAGGCTGCAAACGCATACGGTCTCGGCGATGACCTGGTTGCAGGTGCAAACATCGCAGGCTTCCTGAAGGTCGCAGAGGCTATGAAGGCACAGGGCTGCGTCTGATTCAACTGAAACCGAATAGCAAACAAAGCAGATGCGGGAGCGATCCCGCATCTGCTTTTGTCGGCAGTGCCGACAGCCGTTTCCCTACGGGTCGGCAGTGCCGACAGCCGTTTCCCTACGGCATGGTTTCGCGGAGCATATCAATTTTGTCGCTGTTACGCTGCTGTTCGCAGCTATTGAACGGTCTGGCTTTCATCCTATTCTGCTTTCATTCGCTTCCGGAGAACTTTAGGAATTGGCAGCGGGTTCTACCCGCCGGGGACTGCCCGCCACGGCCGCCGGCATGACCGAATATATAAAATCGCATTTTGGTTTGATGCGGGAATCCGGCAGTTTTGACGAATCTGCCGGAAACTGTTTACATTTGCTTTTTTTTGCGCTATAATGATGTTGCTGTATTGTATCCCCGTAAGGGGAATGATAACAACAAGGAGGAATCTTAAAAATGAAAAACACCAAAACCAAAGCGATCGTGATCCTCGGTCTGATGACCGCAGTCCTGCTGCTGTTCTCATTCACGCCGATCGGCACCATTCCGATCGGGCCGCTCTCGATCACGCTCAACATCATCCCTGTCGCGATTGCGGCGATCGCACTCGGACCTGTAGGCGGCCTCGCCATGGGATCCGTATTCGGCCTGCTGAGCTTTTTGCAGTGCATCGGCATCGGTGTACCGAGCGGCATGGGCGCGATCCTGTTCGACATCAACCCGTTCCTCGCATTCGTACAGCGGTTTGTTCCGCGTGCGCTGGACGGCCTGCTGATCGGCCTGCTGCATCAGGCGCTCACAAATAAGATCGGCGGAAAAGTGTCGAGCTTCATCACGGGCTTCTGCTCCGCATTTCTCAACACGGCCTTCTTCATGACCTCGCTCGTCCTGCTCTTCGGCAAAACCGAATATGTGCAGGGGCTCTATGAGAAATTCGGTCAGGAACAGACGCTCAGCGGCACATTCCTATTTATCTGCGCATTTGTCGGCTTCAATGCTGTTGTTGAGATGATCGTCTCCACGATCGTCAGCGGCGGCGTCGGCACCGCGCTCTATGCATCGCATATTCTCCCGCTGAAAAAATCCAACGGAGCGTAAATTATGGTTCTTGCTGTCGATATCGGCAATACAAATATCGTTGTCAGCAGCTTTGAGGATGACAGGATCATCTTCATGGAGCGGATGTCAACGGAACGGCTCTCGACCGATCTGGAATACATCGTCCTGATCCGCACCGTCCTTGAGCTGAACGGCATGGACTTCCGGGATTTCGACGGATGCATTATTTCTTCCGTCGTACCGCCCGTCACGCAGACCGTCCGCAGCTCGATCCTCCGGACGACCGGAAAGGAGCCGCTGATCCTCGGTGCAGGCGTTAAGACCGGCCTGAAGATCCATGTGGACAATCCCGCGGCGCTTGGCAGTGACCGTGTCGCAGATGCCGCTGCTGCTTCATATTATTATCCCTGTCCGGTCATCACTGTCGATATGGGCACCGCGACAACGATCTCCGTTGTCGATGCAGACAAAACATTCATCGGCGGGCTCATCATTCCCGGCGTGCGCGTGTCGCTGGATTCCCTCACGGGACGCGCCGCACAGCTGCCGGAGATCTCACTGGAGCCGCCGAAAAAGCTCATTGCGGCGAATACCGTTGACTGCCTGAAAAGCGGGATCATATACAGCACCGCCTGCGCAATCGACGGCGTGACCGCCCGCATTGAGGAGGAACTGGGGCAGCCGTGTACGGTCGTTGCGACCGGCGGCAATGCACCGCGCATCATCCCGTTCTGCCGGCGGAAAATCATTCATGACGAGCATCTGCTGCTCCAGGGACTGATGCTGATCTATCAGCGCAATACAGCGGAAAATTCAAAGAAAGCATCCGGCTCCGAAGCGTGAATTTCACAATAGAACAAAAGCTGACACCCCCGCAGAATCATCCTCTGCGGGGGTGTTTTTTACGGTGTAACAGTGACAAATCCGCTGCCGCAGTTTGCCGAAAAGACATAGCCGTCGGAATCGGAGAATCTCGTGCTGTTCTGTCCGGCCGTGTTCATGACGCTGACCGCAAGATATTCCGTCTGCCGGATATTGGCATCGACTGTGAATTCCAGATACGCCAGTACAGCGCCGTCCTTTGCGGTCTGCTCCATGCCGTCATTCGTGCTCCAGCCGATATAGATCGGATAATACGCAGACTCTGCGTGGATGCTCGCCGCATACGCATCGCCGGCGGTGACGGAAACCGGCGTCAGCCTGCTGTCATAGCTGATATAGACCTGACCGCCCGCCGTGCCCTTGTCGCCGTAGATCTGCACGGGAACCGTGACCTTCGCGCCGGGCTTTGCGGCGACCTTTCCGATCTGCACGCTGAACGGCCGGAGCGCATTCAGCACGATTCTGATATCCTCAACGGTCAGAACGCCGTCGCTGTTGACATCCGGATTGCCGTATTTCGGATAGGGCGCGCTGCTGTCCTCGGAGACCAGCCGCGCAAGCAGCACCGCATCCGCAATATTGACAGCGCCGTTTCCGTTCACATCGTATTTCACCATGCTCTTTGGCATATTTTTTGCCATTGTTGTAGCTCTTGCAGTAGTAGTCGCGAATCGTATGGTAGTATTCCTTGCAGTACTTCCGTCGGCCATTGGCCATGTCGTGACAGCAGGCTGCGTCGATGTATTCCTTGTTGTACTGCCCTGGACTACAGGCATTGCTGTGGTCAGCACCGGAGGCTCGCCCTCCAGCGCTATGAATGCAATGCCGTTTTGCTTTGCATAGGTTTCAGCAGTGGAGCCGGAGTAGCCGTAAATTGTATTTGCTGAAATGCCATATAATACCACTGATGAATCATAAATCGTTAATGATTCCACTGAGAAGCTGGATAGTACCGTCTCTTCTACAGTATACGGTATCACCAATTCAAGCGAATCGCAATTATAAAATGCATACATTCCGATTCTCTTAACACCTACAGGAATATTTATGGAAGACAAACTGCTGCATCCGTTAAAACACGAATCAGGAATGGAGGTTATAGTGCTCGGCAAACTTACGCTTGTTATCTTCGTACAGCCGGAAAAAGCTCCTTTTGAAATCACAGTCACCGGCACACCGCCGTATTCAGCCGGAATCTCGATTTCACCTTCTGCATCCTTACTGCATTTTGCAACGGTCGCGGAATCCGAATAGACGGTGATCGTCAGGTCATCCACGGACGCCGCATAGACCGCCCGCACATCGCCGCTGTCATATGCCGCATAGGTCAGGCAGCCCGCAGCGATCACGGCCGCCATACATCCTGCAATCAGCTTTGTTTTCATGGTATGTCCTCCAATCTGAATTTGATAATATGATTATACCAAATCAGCAGCCGAAAGTCAATATTCCGGATGAAAGAACCGCACCTGATATGTTGTGCATACTGCACAAATTCAGCTGCCTGTATCCTTATTATATCACAAATCAGAGGATTTGTCCTATGCCGGCAGCATAGCCGTAAACAAAGCCCAACCGCAGATTGCTTTCCAGCAAAAAACCGCGTATCTATGCACAAATTCGCATAGATACGCGGTTTCTGATGATATGCGCCTGACAGGACTTGAACCTGCACGTCTATTGACATTGGAACCTAAATCCAACGTGTCTGCCAGTTTCACCACAGGCGCTTATTTCACGGATGCCGTTCACGCTTGATCCGCTCCTGCACCTCCGTCAGCTCCGGCGACGGCGAACCGTAGGAACCGGCAGCGGCCAGCCTCGCACATTTCTCCGCCATATCATACTGTCCGAGATCGCAGTACGCCTCCGCCGCAGGTGTCAGATAGACCGGCGAGAGCGTCTGCATATTGAAGCGTTTCCGGATGTAATTCAGCACGCGCAGCACATCGCCCGGCTGATGCAGCTTCCGGAAGCAATACGCCATGCCCGGAAAGAGCACGCGGCATTGTGCAGCATCCGCACGCAGAACCGCCGTGCGGTAATACCGCGCAGCGAGATAATATGCGCCGGCCGTTCGGAAGCCGTCCGCACGCGTCGCAAGCTCCGCGACCGAGCAGGTGCTCAGATCCAGCGAATCCGCATACTGCTTCTCCAGCTGCTCGCCGAGCTCCATCGTGACCGGCTGATAGAAAATATCTGTCCAGCCGTTGTCCGTCCGGATATAACGCTGTCCGTTCATTCTGAATTCGATCATGCCTGCTCTCCCCTTTCGTGCGCCGCTCCATGAATATTATAACATACTTTGATAAAAAGTGCAATGGCTAAAGTAAAATAAAATCAACCGATTCGCAGCCTGATCTCATAATTGTTACACACAATACGCCGATTTCCCGACCGTTCATCTGCGGCCGGGAAACCGCGTCACAGTGTCCCTTACAAGCATTACGGCTTTGTCAGCATGACCGCTGCCCAGCCCGCACTCTGCCCGATCTCTGCCGTTTTCAGGCCGACCTCATCCATCGCGCCAAGCACATCGTCCAGCCGCTCGTCAATGATGCCGGAAAGAAGCAGCGTACCGCCTGCACGCAGATAGCGCACAAACAGATGCCGCATCGCGATCAGGATATCCGCCACGATATTCGCACAGACCACATCATAGCCCGCGCCGAGCCGCTCGGCAAGCGCATCATCCTCCAGGATATTGCCGCAGAGCGTTTCATAATTCGCCGGAGCAATGCCGTTCCGCACCGCATTTTCCAGCGATGCCTCCGCCGCATTCTGCTCAATGTCAATCGCCGTGGACTTCGCCGCACCGAGCAGCATCGCACCGATCGAGAGAATGCCGCTGCCGCAGCCGATATCCAGAACCCGCGCACCCGGCTCGACGCATTTCTCCAGAAATCCGAGACAGAGCCGCGTGGTGTCGTGCTGGCCGGAGCCGAAGCTGGAGCCCGGATCAATATAAAGCGGTGTCCGCCCCGCCGGGATCGGATCATCGACCCATGTCGGCGTGATCCACAGCCGCTCACCGATCGGCAGCGGCTTGAAATACTGCTTCCAGTTATTCGCCCAGTCCTCCTCACGGATGCCCTTCACGCTCAGGCTGAGCGTGCCGTAATCCGCGGCCTGTTCACTGCTTTTCAGCTGCGCAATCAGCGAACGCAGTGCCGTCATCTGCTCTGCGCCCTGCGCATTCTCCGGAATATAGACCGTCACGCTCGGCGCGCCCTGCGTCAGCTGCTCGGCCAGCCCTTCCTCCAGATAGTCCCAGTGTCCGACTCTGCCGGCCATCAGCTCATCAAAGTCATCCGGATCATAGACCGAGAAGCCCTTGAAGCCGATGTCCGTCAGCATCGCGCAAAGAATATCGAGCATCGGCTTTGCCGTTTCAATCGTTACCTCTGACCAGTTCACTCTGCAAACCCTCCGAGCGCGAGGATCGCACGGGCAGCCGGTTCGAGCCAATCACCCTCAAACAGCTCGACCATACCGGCATCGCAGGCCGCCGCGAGCTTCGGGTTCATCGGGATCTTGCCGAGCACCGGCAGTTGATGCGCCGCCGCGATCTCGTCGATCCTGCTCTCACCGAAAACGGGGATATGCTTGCCGCAGTCGGGACATACCGCATAGCTCATGTTCTCGACCAGACCGAGGATCGGCACTTTCATGGTCTCCGCCATTCTGACAGCCTTCTCGACGATCATAGAAACGAGATCCTGCGGCGTGGAGACGATCAGGATGCCGTCAACCGGAATGCTCTGGAATACGGTCAGCGGCACATCG
>DGSY01000166.1 GCA_002394125.1 Ruminococcus sp. UBA4350 | reverse complement strand
TGCCGATGCGCTCGATCTCCGTGACACTGTATGCCTCTGTGTCAAAGGCTTCCTCACCAAATCTGCCCTGCCGGTAACCGCGGTCACCGAAATAGATGCCGCCGGTCAGCTCCCGCACGATCAGAATATCAAAGCCCGCGCTGACGAGATCTGCCCGCAGAGGCGAAGCATCACGCAGCGCCGGAAACAGCTTCGCCGGACGCAGATTCGTGTATAATCCAAGCGCGGCGCGAATGCCGAGCAGCGCACTCTCCGGCCGCTGATCTCCGGCAAGTCCGTCCCATTTCGGCCCGCCGACAGCACCGAGCAGGACGCTGTCGCTCGCAAGGCATCCCGCTACCGTCTCCTCCGGCAGCGGCTTGCCGACTGCGTCGATCGCGCATCCTCCGATCAGATACGGCGTACAGCTGAATGTATGTCCGTAGAGCGTGCCGACGCGCTCCAATACGGCTGCGGCCGCATCGACGATCTCCGTTCCAATGCCGTCACCCCGCAGCAATGCGATCTGATACTGCATATGTTACCTCCTTACAGTGCGCCGTCCTGTGCTGCCTGCATCAGTCCGCCGTGCGCAATGATTGTCTGAATGAACGGCGGGAACGGCGCTGTCTGCCAGCACGCACCGGTCGTGAGGTCGCGGATGACGCCCGCATCCAGATCGGCTTCCACGGTATCGCCCTCCGCGATCGCCGCAGCAGCAGCCGGACATTCGACGATCGCCAGTCCGATATTGACCGCATTGCGGTAGAAGATGCGTGCAAAACTCGCCGCAATCACCAGCGAAACGCCGCTTGCCTGAATCGCGATCGGTGCGTGCTCGCGGGATGAACCGCAGCCGAAATTCTCGCCCGCGACAAGAATACTTCCTTGCTGCACTCTGTCTGCAAAGGTCGGATCAAGATCCTCCATGCAGTGTGCAGCAAGCTCACTGCGGTCGCTCGTATTCAGATACCGCGCCGGAATGATGACATCGGTATCGACATTGTCTCCGTAGCGGATCACGGTTCCGGTGTATTTCATGCTCTCATTACCTCCCTCGGATCGGTGAGCTTTCCGGTCACAGCAGCCGCAGCAGCAGATGCCGGACTGACAAGATAGACCTCGGATTCCGGATGCCCCATTCTGCCGACGAAATTGCGGTTTGTGGTCGCGGCGGCGCGTTCGCCCTTTGCGAGAATACCCATATATCCGCCGAGGCACGGGCCGCAGGTCGGTGTCGAAACGACTGCGCCGCTTTCAATGAAGATCTCCAGCAGTCCCTCACGCATTGCATCCAGATAGATCTGCTGCGTCGCCGGGATGATGATAACACGCACATTTTCTGCACATTTGCGTCCTTTCAGAATTTCAGCGGCAATGCGAAGATCTTCCAGTCTGCCGTTCGTGCAGGAGCCGATCACGACCTGATCTATCGGGATATCGCCGATCTTACCGAAACGGCGTACATTCTCCGGCAGATGCGGGAATGCAACTGTCGGCTCGATCTGCGAAAGGTCGAGCTCGATCGTTCTCTCATATTCCGCATCGTCATCGGCACGGTAAATACGCGGCGCGGCGGCACCGTGTTCTCTGAGATATTGCAGCGTCAGCTCGTCTGCCTCAAAAATGCCGTTTTTTGCGCCGGCTTCGATCGCCATATTGCAGATGCAGAGACGGTCACTGACCGAAAGCGATGCTGCGCCCTCGCCGGTGAATTCAAGCGAGCGATACAATGCGCCGTCCACACCGATCATGCCGATCAGATGCAGGATCAGATCCTTGCCGGACACCCACTGCGGCAGACTGCCCTTCAGCACGACTCTGATCGCGGAGGGCACCTTGAACCACGCCTTGCCCGATGCCATGCCGAATGCCATATCCGTCGAGCCGACGCCGGTCGAGAATGCACCGAGCGCACCGTAGGTGCAGGTATGCGAATCCGCACCGATTACGAGATCGCCAGCGGTGACAAGTCCCTGCTCCGGCAGAAGTGCGTGCTCGATGCCCATTTTTCCGACATCATAGAAATGCGTAATCTGCTGCGCATGGCAGAAGTCACGGCACATTTTACATTGCTCCGCCGCCTTGATATCCTTGTTCGGCACAAAATGATCCATGACCATTGTGACCTTATCGCGGTCGAATACTTTCTGCTGACCGGCGGCTGCAAATGCTTTGATCGCGACCGGCGAGGTGATATCGTTGCCGAGAACGAGATCCACATCGGCAAGAATCAGCTGACCGGCGCGGACAGTATCCAGCCCGGCGTGTGCCGCGAGGATTTTCTGCGTCATCGTCATGCCCATATAGTTTCTCCTTTCTGAGTCAATCAGACAATTACGATTCTCCGCTGTTTTTGTCAATCAGCATATTGTTGACCGCGCTGATGAATGCCTTGATCGACGATGTGATGATATCATTGTCGATGCCGACACCCCAGAAGCTGCTGCCGTCGCCGCACATGATCTCCACATACGAGACCGCCTGCGAGGATGAGCCGACTTCGAGCGCGTGCTCTGTATAGGTGTGGATCGTAAAGTCAAGGCCGGTATAGGATCGCACAGCGTTGCTGACCGCATCCAGACGGCCGTTGCCGTTGTTTGTGGCCGAGGCGACCGCGCCGTGATATTCAATGTCGATCGTGGCCTCAATGCCGCTGTGCTGGACAAAATGTGCGGCCGTGATATTCAGCGGCGCGGTGATATTGACATAATGCGTCTTGAAAATATCGTAGATCTCGTCCGGCAGCATTTCCTTGTGCTTGTGGTCAGAGATGCCCTTGATGAGATAGCCGACGCGCTCGCGCATCTTCTTCGGCAGATTGAATCCGAAGCGCGTTTCGAGGATATAGCCGATGCCGCCCTTGCCGGACTGGCTGTTGATGCGGATGACGTCGGATTCGTATTCGCGGCCGATATCGCCCGGATCAATCGGCAGATACGGCACATTCCAGATGCCGCCGCCCTTTTCCTCGCGATACTTCATGCCCTTGGCGATCGCATCCTGATGAGAACCGGAAAACGCAGCAAACACGAGCTTTCCGGAATACGGCTGTCGCTCATAAACATCCATATGCGTCAGGCGGGTATACATTTCCGTCAGCGTCGGAATATCTGAAAAATCGAGCTTCGGATCAATGCCCTGCGAATACATATTCAGCGCAAGCGTGATGATATCGACATTTCCGGTGCGCTCGCCGTTGCCGAACAGCGTACCTTCGACGCGGTCCGCACCTGCCAGCAGTCCCATTTCGGTATCGGCAACGGCACAGCCGCGGTCATTGTGCGGATGCAGCGACAGTACTACATTTTCCCGCCGGCGGAGATTCTCGCTCATATATGCGATCTGGTTCGCATAGACATGAGGCATCGAAAGCTGTACCGTGACCGGCAGATTGATGATGACCGGATCGTCCGCAGTCGGCTGCCAGACATCCAGCACAGCATTGCAGACCTCCAGTGCAAACTCCGGTTCGGTACCGGTAAAGCTCTCCGGCGAATACTCAAACCGGAATTCGCCCTCATATTTTTCGCGGTATTCCTTGCAGAGCTTTGCACCGCTGACCGCAATGCCGATGATCTCCTCGCGGCTCATGCGGAAGACTTGCTCGCGCTGTGCGACAGAGGTCGAATTATAAAGATGTACGATCGCACGCTTGCAGCCCTTCAGCGCTTCAAATGTCTTTTCAATGATATGCTCCCGCGACTGCGTCAGCACCTGAATTGTGACATCATCCGGAATGAGATTCTGCTCGATCAGGGTACGGCAGAAATCATATTCCGTCTCGGATGCAGCCGGAAAGCCGATCTCGATCTCCTTGAATCCGATGCGCACAAGCTCCGCAAAAAATTCGAGCTTCTCGCCGAGACTCATCGGGATCACGAGCGCCTGATTGCCGTCCCGGAGATCGACACTGCACCACTGCGGCGCACGGTCGATATAGGTTTTCTGCATCCAGTCTGTCGATGCCTTCGGTGCCGGAAAAAACTGTCGTGTGTACTTGTCAGCGGCATTCATATATATTTCTCCTTTGTATCTGACGGCCGGCCAGCGCGGCCGAACCGATCATTCTCCGCAAACAGAAGCCGCTTCCCCGTACAGACGGAAGCGGCGGCTGCGGCATAGCCGTACACTGTGCGGTATGCTCTAATTATACCATATTTGTACAAAAAGTGCAATGGATACGAAAAATTTTTATATCGCTGTCATTGGCGCAAATGCCTTGCGGACTGCAAATCCCTGTACGGCATCGCAGACAGGGCAGCGCTGCGGCGGCTCTGTTCCCTCGTGGATATGGCCGCAGTTCATGCAGAGCCAGAGCATCGGCTGATCCTCACGGAACAGCTTTCCCTGCTGCATCCAGTCGGCAAACTGTCCGAACCGTGCAGCGTGTTCTGCTTCTATCGCCGCGATCTGCCGGAACAGCGCAGCGATCTCCGGCTGTTCGTCCCGCACGGCAGCCTCCGCAAATGACGCATACACATCACCGGATTCTGACTGCTCATTCTGCTGTGCGGCACGAAGAATTTGCAGCAGATCATTCTTCGGATCAAGCGGATATGCCGCCGAAATGCTGATTTGCGTGATGCCGTTCTTTTGCAGCGCAGCCGCGAAAAGCTGCGCGTGTGTCAGCTCCTGCTTCGCTGTGAATTCAAAAAGCTGCCGCAGTACCGGCAGGCTTTGTGCAGTTGCTTCCTTTGCCGCCAGCAGATAGCGCGTATGCGCCTGACACTCACCCGCAAATGCGCGCATCAGTGCGGCGCAGGTTTCGGTATCCTGAAAATTCATACTATCACTCCCGTTCAAGATTCTGCATTCGCAGTAATGCTATTATATCCGCCGTTTTCCGGATTATGACTTGACGATTGACACGATTCGTGCTACAATAAATATGGAGGTGAACGCTATGGGACTCAAGCTGGTTTATGCGGACATATCGCAATTTCGCTGCGATGCTCTTATCATTCCGAAGTATCCGGATCAGAATACAATACCATTTTTCAATCAGGCGATGCAGAAGGCAAAGGATTGCGCGGCCGGAGAATTCGTTTTCGCCGAACCGACACCGAACTGCCGGATGCTGATCGTTGCGGCCTTACCGGAACTGCCCACCGAAAATACGGAGAAAACCACAGACTGCCTGCGGAACAGTCTTGATGCTGCGGTGAATCGGAAATGCGGGAAAATCGGGATCGGTCTGACCGATATGGATTTGAAAAGTACAATGCTCGAAGCATCCGTGCAGACTATACTGGAATATCCGCAGCTTGATGCTCTGGATGTTTACCTGATTGTTCACAGACCGCTGGGTAACGATGATCTCCGCAGGAAACTGGATCCGTTCATCCGGAGCAGGCTTTTCCCGTTTCCTCCGCCGCACACGGCAATGGCAGCACCGGAAAAGCGCCCGGTTGGGATATTCGGCCGGCGGAAAACAGCATTCAGAAGATCCGAGGCAATGGCGGAATATGAGGAGATGTCTGAGAATGCTGTCTCCCTCGATGAGCGCCTGAAGCATCTTGATGAGGGCTTTACGGAAATGCTTCTGCGGCTGATCGACGAATCCGGCATGAAGGATTCCGAATGCTACAAGAAAGCCAATGTCTCCAGACAGCTCTTTTCAAAGATCCGCTCCGATCTCCGGTATAAGCCGAAAAAGGAGACCGTTCTCGCTTTCGCGCTGGCACTGGAGCTTGATCTCGATCAGACAAATGCTTTGCTCAGAACTGCGGGCTATTCACTTTCACACAGCAATGTATTCGATATCATCCTTGAATATTTCATCAGCCGGCGCATCTATAATGTATTTATCATCAATGAAGCGCTCTATCAGTACGATCAGCCGATGCTCGGCTCTGAGTAAAATGTCGCCCGGCAGTTGACCTTTTTCCTCACGATTTGTGGTATGATAAAGCTACAGAAAACAAACCGCCTGAACTACAAAGGAGGAATCACCATGAAAAAGAATCTGACCGAAATGATCTTCATTCTCGACCGCAGCGGGTCGATGAGCGGACTGGAGCCGGACACGATCGGCGGCTTCAACGGCATGATCGACAAGCAGCGGAAGGAGGAGGGCGAGGCGCTTGTCACAACAGTGTTGTTCGACACGCGCACAGAGGTGCTGCATGACCGGCTTCCGCTGGAGCAGATCCCGCGCATGACGGATAAGGATTACTGTGTCGGCGGCTGCACAGCTCTGCTCGATGCCGTCGGAGATGCCGTGCGGCAGACGGAAACGATTCACAAATACGCCCGCGAGGAGGATCTGCCGGAGCATACGCTTTTCATCATCACAACCGACGGGCAGGAGAATTCCAGCACGAAATATAATTACCGCGAGGTCAGGAAAATGATCGAAGCCGCACAGGAAAAGGGGTGGGAATTCCTGTTCCTCGGCGCGAACATTGACGCTGCTGCCGAAGCTGCCCGCATCGGGATTTCACGCGAGCGCTCTGCGAATTATCATGCCGATGCGGAAGGTACACATACGCTCTTTGAAGCTGTAAGCGATACGGTCTCGTCTGTCCGCAGAAAAGGAATCATCCGTGCAGACTGGAGCGATAAGCTGAAATAATACATCATGAACTGCGCCGTATGCGAAATGCTGCGGCGCAGTTCTTTGTATTGGCAGCAGATTCTCAGTGACCGCTCCGTGCAATATCAATTTTGATAGAATATATCAACAAGATCATATACTCAGTATTGCATATGAAAGAAAAATATGTTATAATCATATATATTATCATTCAAAAGGAGGTCTCTCAATGGAATTTCTGACAATCGAACACTTACGCAAAACCTACGGAAAGGGCGAAACTGAAGTCAGGGCGATCAACGATCTCAGCTTTTCTGTTCCGAAAGGACAGATGTGCGCAATTATCGGTCCCTCCGGTTCAGGTAAATCTACACTGCTGCATATCCTCGGCGGCGTTGACCGTCCGACATCCGGCAAGATCTGGGTTGACGGTGAAGATGTCTACGCGAAAAACCAGAAGGATCTCGCAGTCTTCCGGCGCAGAAAGGTCGGACTGATCTATCAGTTCTACAATCTGATCCCTGTCCTCAATGCAGAGGAGAATATCACGCTCCCGACTGTTATGGACGGCCGTCAGCCGGATAAAGAGAGACTGGAACAGATGCTCGATCTGCTGGGGCTGAAAAAGCGCCGCGATCATCTTCCCTCGCAGATGTCCGGCGGTCAGCAGCAGCGCGTTTCGATCGGCAGAGCGCTCTTTACATCACCTGCCGTCATCCTCGGCGATGAGCCGACCGGTAACCTCGACAGCAAGAATACCGCTGAAATCCTCGCTTTGCTCCGTGAATCAAACAAGAAATTTGAGCAGACTATGGTCATTATCACGCACGATGACGATGTCGCGGCACAGTGTGACCGCATCATCACACTTTCGGACGGCAAGCTCATCAAAGATGAAATGACCGGACTGTGAGGTGAGCACAGTGAGATTTGAAAGAACGCTCGGTATGCGGTATGTCCGTGCCCAGAAACGGCACTCTGTCCTGACGGTTTGCAGTATCATGATCGCAGTCGCGCTCATCACGATGATCTGCACGGTCTACACGACCTATCAGGGCATCACACGCGCCGCAATTTATAATGAAGCGCCCTATCATATGCTGTTTGAGCATATCACCGCGGAGCAGGCTGCGGAGATCGGAAGGCTGGATGAGGTCGAATCTGTCGAGACTGAGCCGAATGAGAACGGCACCGTCAAGGCAATGGTGCTTTTCTGCCAATACCTCGACAATGAGTATATCTGGGCATACAATCTTCAGCAGAAAATGGATCTGGACTGCCTGATCAAGCCCTATGATCCGCAGACATTTGACCTGATCGTCAATACGAAGCTGCTGGAAGCGGATAATCTCTGTCTGCACGGCAGAGCAAAGCTGGTTCAGAATCTTGCCATTCTTCTTGTGTGTCTGCTGTTTTTCGTCATGGCGCTCAGAATGGTCATCGACACCGCCTTTGAGATATCCTCGAAGGAACGGGAAAAGCAGTTCGGCATTTTGCAGTCGCTCGGTGCAGAGCCGCGGCAGATCGTCCGGATCCTCTCTACGGAGGGCCTGATCCTTTCGGTTTTCGGCATTCCGCTCGGCCTGCTGCTCGGCGTGCTGCTCAGCTATCTGACCTACCGGCTCGTTCTGACCACCGGTATCGCGCAGGCATTCTATTCCGCAGGTGATATTGATAAGGTCATCTCGTTCCATATCAATCCGCTCCTGCTCGGCCTCAGTGCCGCAGTCGGTCTGGTCTGGGTATTCTTCTCTGCCTACGGAACCGGTATGCGCATCATCAAAAAGCCGCCGCTGGAAGCGATCACAGCCCGTGCGGAAACTGTCGATAAGGTCTCCCGTTTCAATCCGCTGGCGGCATTCTTCGGCTGGAAGGGAAAGCTCGCTTCCCGCAATGCGAAGCGCAACCCGAAGCGCTTTTTCGTTACGGTCGTCTCGCTGACTGTTTCGCTGACCATGTTTGCAGCGCTTTCCAGCTATATGGGAATATTCAAGCAAAGTCTTCTGCAATCCATGCAGATGGATGAAACGACGGAGGAGATCATTCCGTATTTTACATTCGCGCTGAATGACGGCGGCGTTCTGAATGAAGATAATCCGCCGCGGTTCCCGGAGCTGATCAAACAAATGCGGGATACTGGTTATTTCAGCAGGATCGAAAACTCAAACAATCAATTTGTCACGATCACCTGTGCGGATCAGTCTCAGCATGAGAATGTCCATCTGACTTATGTCAATGAGGATTCATATCATTCACTGCTCGGTGATCAGCAGCCGTTCTCCTATGAGGAACTGGTAAAACGCGGCGGCGGTCTCCTCGTGAATATCAGTGAAGATGAGATCCCTGCGGATGCGAAAACGATCTGCTTTGAGGAAGAATATCTGTCCCAGATCAGTGAGGCAGAGTATGAAAGCAAAGAATCTGACAAAGAATCAAAAATCGGTTTCCTTACGCACAACGGTGAGACGCTGTATTACGAACGGACACCGCAGGATTATGAATTCCCTGTCTGCGGAAGATGTATGCTGGATAACAGCGAGGATGAGCTGAATTCCGAAGTGTCAATGATCGTTATGCCGGAGGAACGCTGGATCGGCGGTGACTGTTATTTATTCTCGAATTTACAGAGAGACTCGTATATCGCGGCTTTTCTTAAAGACGAAACAGTCTATGAGCCTGCACTGCAATGGCTCAAGGCTCACAGCACGGATTACCTGTTCGATTCGGAGAATGATGCCGAAAATCCTTACAGAGTATACATAAAAATGCAGTCCACTGTTTCCGCGATCAATATCGGCTTCACAGCGATGATGATCATGATCGGCCTGATCGCGATCGTGAATATGGTCAATATCATTTCGACCGGCATTCTGAACCGCAAGCGTGAGCTTGCTGCCATGCAGTGCGTCGGCATGACACGCGGTCAGATGTACGGCATGACGGTGATCGAATGCCTGCAATTTACACTATGGGCTGCGGTCGCAGCATCCGTACTGACGCTCCTGCTCCTGTTCCTGACAACACACCTGCTCAACATCGTGGACCTGAGCGAAATGAAGTCGAAATTATTCAGCTGGACTGAACCGCTCATCAAGATCTGGGGCGGAGGCATTATCGCATTCCTTTTCGCAATTCTGGCATCGTTCCTGCCGCTGCATCAGATGCAGAAGGAACCGCTGGTCGAGCAGATCCGCAATGTCGAATGATCCGAACGACCGGTACGATTCAATTCAGACAAAACCCGCAGACAGCCGCTCGACTGTCTGCGGGTTTTCTGTATATCATTTATTCGCACTGCGGGCTGATTCCAGCAGTGCTTCGCGCTCATTCGGCAGGCGCCCGTCCATGACTGCGTCCAGCAGACTGTTCAGAGCGGTACCGATTGCTTTGCCCTGCGGGATTCCGAGCGACAACAGGTCATTTCCGCTGACAGCAAGTTGTTTCAGGCTCATGCAGGCATCGGCCTCCTCCAGACTGTGCAGCATAGCAAGCAGCCGATCTGATTCTTCGATACGCTCCGCACGGTGCTGCTGAGCCTGTGCCGAAACATCTGCCCTGTGCAGCAGAATGAGCTGCCGGGCGGCCTCATTTCCGATTTTGCGGACAATGCGCTTCAGCTGCTTCTCCGTCCCGTTGAAAACGGTATCATGCTGTTCGATAAGGAGCATAACTCGTTCCAGACGATGCCGGTCGCATTTCATTGATTTCAGTGCACGCTCTGCGATCCCGACTGAGATCTCCGCGTGACCGTAGAAATGACCGCCGCGTTCGTCCTCAGTAAAGGTATGCGGCTTTCCGCTGTCATGCAGCAGTGCCGCCCAGCGCAGAATCGGCTCCGGCGGAGCTGCCGCGACCGTTTTCAGCGTATGCGTATAGACATCATAATCATGATGCGGATTCCGCTGATCGAAGCCCTGCATCGGTTTCAGCTCCGGCAGAACCGTGAACAGCACATCTGCAAATTCTGTCAGCACGCGCTCCGCACCGCTCCCGCAGAGCAGCTTTGTCAGCTCCGTATCAATTCGCTCAGCGGAGATGTGTTTCAGCAAGCCCTTCTGCATATGTACGGCATCGGCGGTCGCCGGTTCGACTGCAAAATCCAGCACGGATGCAAAACGCATCGCCCGCAGAATGCGCAGGCCGTCCTCATTGAAGCGGTCGGCGGCGCTGCCGACACAGCGAATGATGCCCTTTGCAAGATCGTCCGCGCCGTGAAACGGGTCGATGAGCCCACGCTCCGGATCGTATGCCATTGCATTGACCGTGAAATCGCGCCGCGCAAGATCGTCTGTGAGTGAATCGGTGAATGTCACGGAATCCGGCCTGCGGTGATCTGCATATACGCCGTCTATGCGGTAGGTCGTGATCTCGATAGGCATATGTGCGATGACAACCGTGACTGTCCCGTGCTGCAAACCGGTCTCGATCACATGATAATCGCGGAAGCAGGCGCAGATCTGCTCCGGCCTTGCGTTGGTCGTGCAGTCCCAGTCATGCGGTTCGGCGCCGCGCATCGCATCACGGACACAGCCGCCGACAATGCAGGCTTCAAATCCCGCATCCGCCAGAACGGAAAGTGCAGTCTGCACCGGCACAGGCGGCGTAATATTCAGTGTATTCATATTGATTATCCTTATACGAAATGTTCAGTCTGTAAACCGCAGCTCGGTCTCCTGTCCGTCATGTGCACAGTATGTCTCCGGAAAGATGCTCCGTGCCAGCGGGAGATAGTCCTGCGGATTCGGCATCGACGGCGAATAATGCGTCAGCCAGAGCGTATGTGCACCGGCGTCCTTCGCGATCTGCGCCGCCTCCGTAAACATCATATGCTTTGTCTCATGCGCCTTCGCGAGCTTTTCCGGTTCGCCGTACATCCCTTCAAGAATCAGCAGATCGGCATCCTGCGCATATTCGGTGATAGCCGGAACCGGGCGCGTATCGGTGCAGTATGTGAGCGTCAGACCGCGCCGCGGCGCACCGAGTACCTGATGCTGATAATAGGTCACGCCCTCGAACTCCGCGGATTCCTGCTTTTGCAGCAATCCCCAGACGCGCATCGGGATCCCTGCGGCTTTCGCACGCTCCGGATCAAATTTGCCGATACGCGGCAGATGCAGCCGGTAGCCGCAGCAGGGCATCGTATGATTCACTGCAAAGGCGGTGATCTCCAGTCCGGCAAAGCTGAGCTGTTCCGTCGGATTCATAAACTCGATCAGTTCGATCCGGAACGGCAGCTCCGGCGCGATCACGCGCAGTCCCTCGACCGTTTTCCGCAGACCGGCAGGCCCGCAGATCGTCAGCGGTTCGGTGCGGCCCTCAAGTCCCATGGAGAGCAGGAGCCCCGGCAGTCCGCTGATATGATCCGCATGGTAATGCGTAACGCAGAGCAGATCGAGCTTCTGCACAGAGCGCCCAGCGCATTTGAGTGCGATCTGCGTTCCCTCGCCGCAGTCGATCATCACGGACTGTCCCTCGTGCCGCACGATCAGGCTTGTCAGCCAGCGGTTTTTCATCGGCATTGTGCCGCCTGTTCCAAGCAATGCAGCATCCAGCATTTTCATTCTCCGTTTCTACTATAATTATCTGTTCACAGCATCTCATCCGGACAGGCGACATACAGATCAATATTGATCTCTGTGCCGGTCTCCATGCAGAAGCGCATGACCGCAGGCGACGGCGCAAGCATCGGCGTCGGCTCGTCATAGCGCACAAGCGGCACGACCACAAGCATCAGCTGCGCATCATAGGTCAGCTTGATCTTCCGCAGCAGATCCGCCTTTGTCAGCAGCGGATCAATCGTCTGCATCATCTGATTCGCCGTATCGAGCCGGTGACTTTTGACTGTTCCGAAGCGCCACTGTGCGAGATCATAGGGTACGCCGTTTGCACGGACATCCCCGATGCGCCGTACGCTTTCCGGCGCAAGACGCATGAATTTCGAGATCTCATCCGGATCGAATTTGCCGGTTATCGTGAAATAGGTCATACATTCGGTTCGCTCCGCGTGATAATAAACCCGCTGAAGCTCCATGCCCTCCGGTAGCTCCGCCATCAGCTCTGCCCTCCGATCAGTTCGCGGATCTCGCGTTCAGCCGCACGCATTTCCGCTTCAAATTCCCTCGCCGAGATCCGCATTGCGCCGTTTCCGAAAATGATAAGCTGTTCCGGCCCGTCCGATGTCGCCACACGGACGCGGTATTTCTTTTGCAGCTCCTTGGAAACGCGCTCAATATACGCATCGGCAGTTTCCGCCTCTTTCGTATAGACCACGCTGACCGCACCGTGCTGCTCGATGTCGCGGCCGTGCCCCTTGATCTTGTATGCATCAAATACGAGAATGACCTCGCATTTCCGGTAGCCCTGATAGTTTTGCAGGAGATGCAGCAGCCTGTCACGGGCATATTCCAGACTGTCTTTTGCAAGCTGCTTCAGCGAATCCCATGCAAATATGATATTGTAGCCGTCCACCAGCAGATATTCCTTTTCCGGCGGCGGCGGGATTTTGATATTCCCTTCGGTCAGCTCGGCGGTCTTGTTCCGGCGCATGGCTTTCTGCTTGTCGCGGTTGATCTTTCCGTAAGTCCGCTCATAGATCTCCATCAGTTCATCTTCGCCTGCCGCCTGCATCTGCGGCCTGCGGACTGCCGGCTCCGGTGCCGCTTCCTCTGCAAAATCATACTGATGGGGGAGCATAGCAGGCAGATGCATATACATCGGAACCTCCTGCCAGTTGACAAGAAATCCTGCGCCATGCGAGCAAAATACTGAATCAGCGCTGTTTTCGAGATCGCTGTCCGCATCATAGCCGGTCTGCGCGATCACTTCCTCTGCGTTGTGGCAGGGGCGGTATCCGCTGACGGAAAGCGTCAGGCTGCCGCGCCCTTTCGTGTAGCTCAGTACGGCAGCCGCATAATCGTTCAGCTCCGAGACCGGCGCACTGCCCGTCAGGACAGCGGTCTCGCCGAGCATTTCCGGCGGATCGAACTGTCCAGCCATTTGCTGGAGATCGGTCATCGCCCGCCCGACGGATTCCGCCGGCAATTCGAGCGTGAAATCGTAATACGGTTCGAGCAGGATGCTTTTCGCCGAACGGAGCCCCTGCCGCACGGCGCGATAGGTCGCCTGCCGGAAATCGCCGCCCTCTGTATGCTTGATATGTGAACGCCCGCTGACCAGCGTGATCTTGATATCGGTGATCGGTGCTCCGGTCAGGGCGCCGATATGCGTTTTCTCCTGCAAATGCGTCAAAATCAGGCGCTGCCAGTTTTTGTCGAGCGTATCCTCCGGACAGCGCGTACCGAATTGCAGACCGCTTCCCTGCGGCAGCGGTTCCAGAAGCAGATGCACCTCAGCATAATGCCGCAACGGTTCATAATGACCGACGCCCTCAACTGCCTCTGCAATTGTCTCGCGATAGGTGACAGTGCCGCTGTCGAATGTGACATCATAGCCGAAACGCGCAGCGATCTGCGCAGTCAGCACCTCAAGCTGCACCGCGCCCATGAGCTGCACATAGATGCCCCGCGTGCGCGGCTCCCACATTACATGAAGCTGCGGATCCTCCGCTTCGAGCTGCTTCATCTGTGCGAGTGCCTCCTGCGCAGAGATCTGCTCCGGCAGGATCAAGCGGTATCGCATGACCGGCGTAAGGAATGCAGCATCTGCATCCTGACAGCAGCCGAGTCCCTGTCCGGCATAGGCCGCAGACAGTCCCGTCACCGCACAGACAGCACCCGGCTCCGCTTCCTCCGCAGCAACATACTTTGCGCCTGAATAAAACCGGATGCCGGTGATCTTTTCGGTATATTCCGTGTGATCCGCACCGGTATAGCGGATCTCGTCCCGGCTGTGCAGCATCCCGCCGCGCAGCTTGAGAAATGTCAGGCGGCTGCCCTTTGCATCAACAGAAATCTTGAATACGCTTGCGCCGAATGCTTCCGTCCGCTCCGGCTCCTGTGTGTATTCCGTCAAAACGGAAAGCAGCGATTCGGTTCCGGTGAGATCGCGCGCCGAACCGAAGCAGACCGGAAAGATTTTTCGCTGCGCAACTGCTTCACAAATCATGCCCTGCGGGAGTGTATCTGTCTCAAAATATTCCGTCATGAGCTGCTCAGAACAGGCCGCGGCGTGTTCGCACAATTCATCATACGGAACATCAAACTGTACGCAGTTCGGAGAAAGTCTTCCCTGCAATTCCTGAAGCAGTGCCGTTTCGGTACGGTCGGAGAGATCCATTTTGTTGACGAATAATATTACCGGAACGCCGTTACGCTCCAGCAGATTCCAGAGTGTGCGCGTATGGCTCTGCACACCGTCCGTCCCGCTGATGACAAGCACCGCATAATCAAGCACCTGCATGATGCGTTCAGTTTCCGCGGAAAAGTCAACGTGTCCCGGTGTATCCAGCAGCGTGAATACGGTCTCGCCGAGCGTCAGCGATGCCTGATGCGCAAAGACGGTGATGCCGCGGCTGCGCTCAATCTCATTTGTATCGAGCCACGAATCGCCGTGATCGACTCTGCCGCGCTTCCGGATCTCGCCCGTGCGAAAGAGCAGCGCTTCTGCAAGCGTTGTCTTTCCGGCATCGACGTGCGCCATCAGTCCGACTGTCAGTTGTTTCATCTGAATCCCCCCCGCAGCAGAATGCCGCTGTTATTTCAGCAAGCCCTCATCCGCAGCGCGGCGGATCAGCTCCATCGCGAAATCGCCGAGCTGCGCAGAGCCGTCATAGACCGGCCTGATCCGCCCCTCGACCTGTTCGCGGCGTGTGCCGTGAGAAAGCCACGATTCCCCGTGCTTGCTGTAATTGAGCATCAGCGGCTGCACACGGTCGAGCGCATTCGCAAAACGCGCCTCCGGTGTGGACTGTGCTTCAAATTCCTCCCAGAGCTGCCGCAGATATGCGCCCTGCTCCGGCGGCAGAAGCCCGTAAAGACGATCCGCGGCCTTCTGCTCGCGTTCTGCCTTTGTCGCATTTCCCGCCGCATCATAGGCATAGGTATCGCCCGCGTCGATCTCAACGACATCATGGATCAGCACGGTCGTCAGAACCTTTGCCAGATCGACCGGCTCATTTGCATACTCCTGCAGAACGATCGCCAGCATTGCCAGATGCCACGCGTGCTCGGCATCATTCTCGGAGCGGTCTTCATGCAGCACACGCGTCCTGCGGTATACATTTTTCATCTTGTCCATTTCGAGCAGAAATCCAATCTGCTCGGCAAAGCGCTTTTCTTTGTCATTCATATCTGAAAACCTCCGTTCACGGGAATGATCTGTCCTGTCAGAAATCCTGCGCGCTCTGAGCAGAGGAATGCAATGACCTCCGCGCAGTCCTCCGGTGTGCCGATCCTGCCGAGCGGCGTTTCCTCTGCAAGTGCCTGCATGGTTTCGGCATCGTGCATCCGGTTCATATCGGTGTCGATCACGCCCGGCGAGATGCAGTTGACGCGGATCCCGGACGGGCCGACCTCCTTGGCCAGTGCCTTTGTAAAGCCGATGATACCCGCCTTTGCAGCGGAATAATGCACCTCACAGGCAGCGCCGGTCTCGCCCCAGACGGACGCAACATTGACGATCACGCCGCTGTGCTGCCGGAGCATTGCGGGCAGCAGGCGCTTGGTCAGATGCATCGCGCCGCCGAGATCGACGGTCATCAGCCGGAGCGCATCCGCATCGGAGATATCCTGATAAAGCCCTGTCAGCGCGATGCCGGCATTGTTGACGAGCGCGTCGATTTTGCCGTATCTGCTTAAAATATCCTCCGCCATGCGGTCGATCTGCGCAAAATCGCCGAGATCCGCCTGTACTGTCTCGCCGCCGGTCTCCGCAGCGATCTGCATGGCTTTCTCGCCGGCGCTGCAAAAATGCACCAGCACCGTATAGCCGTCTGCGGCAAGGCGACACGCCGCTGCTGCGCCGATGCCCCGTGATGCGCCTGTGACCAGTGCGATCATAGTATTCCTCCGATCATTGAAAATGAAATATGATTGAATGCATTGCACTTTTTTGCATAATATGATATAACCGGGCAGTGCCCGGCTCCGGTTTGAGACCATGCTGCGAAACTGTTCATTTTATTTTACTCTATCCATTGCACTTTTCGCCATAATATGTTATAATAGCGTTGTTCCCGGCTGCATTTGCAAAAAGCGGCCGGATAATATATATCAGAAAGGTTGTGATCCGAATGGATCAGGGATTGATCGACCGCATCAACGAACTTGCGCATAAGGCAAAGACAGTCGGGCTTGATGAGGCCGATATTGCCGAGCGCGAGGTGCTCCGCAATCAGTACCGCGAGGCATTCCGGCGGAGTCTGGTCGGTACGCTCGAAAGCACTGTCATCGTCGATGAAAAGGGCAATGTCGTCCGCCGTGTCGCCGATGCCAAAAAGGAGAAAGCATAACTGTACTTATTATAACATGATGCCGTAATATTGTCAAGAAATCTGTTCTGCACACTGTTCGTATTTCTGCTCCGCCATATTCAGATTTCCGTGCAAAACAGCGGACGGAAAGCATTTCTATTGACAAATAAACGGAATCAGAGTATAATAGTAAACTGGATTTGCGACGGACGGAATCGCAGATCCGAATGAATAAAGCGAGGTGTCATATGAAAAAATGGATCTCCCTTGCGGCGGTCACTGTCTCCTGTCTGAGTGCCGCTTATCTCGGCAGCAGTACGGCGTTTGCCGCTGACACGCAGTCCCCGAAGGAGGGCTGGCTGGAAGAGGACGGAAAACGTTTCTATTATCAGGATGACAAGCCTGTCACGGGCTGCATGACGATCGACGGCATCCCCTATGTATTCGCGAAAAACGGTGCGCAGAAGGTCGGCTGGCAGACCTACGGCGAGGCGGAAAACGCTAAGCGCTATTTCTACAGCACGAACGGCGACGCGATTTTCGGATGGATCAAATGGCGCGGCGAAATGTACTATGTCTCAAAGGAAAACGGCAAGCTGACCGGTGACAGCCAGCTTGATGACGGAACCGAAATGCTCTTTGACGGCTACGGCGTCCGCGCACTCTGGCAGCAGACGGAGGACGGTGTCTGGTTTATTCCCGATGCAGACGGGGAGCTGACGATCGACGGTGTGCCGTATCTCTTTGACAGCAAAGGTACCCTTCTGACCGGCTGGCAGACCGCTTCCGACGGCATCCGGCGCTTCTACGCCGGGCAGGATCATACGGTTCAAACCGGATGGATCCTCAGTGATTCCATGCCGCGGCGCTATGCAGATCCCGAAAGCGGAATGCTGACCGGCTTGCAGCAGATCGACGGCAAGACATACTATTTTAATAGCGAAGGCGATATGCAGACCGGCGAGATCACGATCAACGGCAAAACCGTCATCCTTGGAGAGGACGGCGTAATGCTGACCGGCTGGAATGGTGAGGGCGCGGCAAAGCGGTATTACGATCCGGAGACCGGCGAAATGGCGGTCGGATTCAGGACGATCGGCGATTCCACATATTACTTCGAGGAGAACGGCACACTGCGGCACGGCTGGTCGGCCATGCAGGGCAGAATGCGCTATTTCGATCCGGAGACCGGCGCAATGTACCTCGGCCTCAGACAGATCGCCGGAAACCTCTACTTCTTCGAGGAGGACGGCTATCTCCACACCGAGTGGCTCACCGAGGACGGAAGCAAATACTATTTTGACACTGCGACCGGACAGGCATGGAAGGGCGAGCATACGCTCGGCGGCGTAACCTATTGCTTCCGCGATGACGGAACCATGCTGACCGGCTGGGACATCACAGCATCCGGCAAGCGCTATTTCGATCCGGAGACCGGTGCAATGGCGGTCGGTCAGTTTATCATTGACGGCACCGCATACACCTTCGGCACAGACGGCTATGTGCAGACCAGTCAGGTCGGCCCCGACGGTGTCCGCCGTTATTTCGATGACAACGGCAATCCGCTGACAGGCTGGCAGACGATCAACGGAAAAAAGGTCTATCTGCTTTCGGACGGTTCGACGGCATCCGGCGCTGTCCAGATGGACGGCAAGCTCTATGTCTTTGATGCGGACGGTTCGGCAGCGGTCGGCTGGTATACTGACAAATCCGGCGCAAAATATTACGCCGGCACTGACGGCATCGCGCTCACCGGCTGGCAGGAGATCGACAAAAAATCATACTTCTTCCTCCAGAACGGCACAATGGCTGTCAATACCGCGATCGACGGCTATCAGATCGGTGCCGACGGCATCGCAAGAACACAGCTTGCGGCGACTGTTGACACGCTGCTCGGCTATACGAACAGAACTCCGAACGGCATCTATTCCTACTGCGTCAGCCACTACTGGTATTCCAAGATCGAGGCAACGCGCTCGGTCAATCAGCTTCTGAATGCGGGCTGGATCAATCTCGTTACCTATACGGTCAACAACCGCGCTGCTGTCTGCTATTATCTTGCTGCCACCTATGATTATTTCCTCCAGCGCGCAGGCTATACGACTCGCATGGTACACTCCTATCACGGTACCGGCGACCATTACTGGTGTCAGGTTCTGATCGACGGCGTATGGCACAACTACGATCCGACTTATACGAACCGCGGCGATATTTCTTGGAACTATCAGATCTCCCTCGGTAATTATATCGTCCTCGGATATCTGACAGTCGATTACGATGCACGCGGTGCATATGTCGGCTATAATTACACACCGGCTTAAAACTGAAAGGATCCCAAAATGAAAAAGTATCTTGGATTTGTCATTGCATCTCTGCTTGCTGCGGGAATGGTCACCGGCTGCGGAGAATCCATTGCGGAAGGCAACAGCGATATCATCGAGGTGACCGGTACATCTGTCACATCGGTCACGGCGGACACAACCACCGCCGATGCGAGAACCACGACAGAAGACAAAGCCGCCGGAACAGAGACAACAACAGAAGCGGCTGAGCAGAAAAAGGCCGCCGAAACAACTGCCGCTGCGGAATCCTCCGCAGATGAGCTGGCAGCGACCGCTGCACCGGAGAACAGTGAAGCAGCCGCGACCGAAGCGCCGGCTCAGCAGCAGGAGCAGCCGCAGACAACCGAACCTCCCGCGGAGGAGAAGCCCTATCTGCTGGATGAGCTGAAGCTCGGAGAGAGCTGCGCGGATTATGTCGCAGCACATCCCGACTGCCGTCAGGAGACAGCACCCAGCTGCATCGGCAAGGGCGAGGATCATGTTTATACCTATGCAGATTTTACGCTCTATTCCTATGTCGAGGACGGCAAGGAATCGCTCCGTGAGATCGCGGTCACAGGCGGTGACTTTGAAACAAGAAAGGGCATTCGCATCGGCAGCACGACTGCTGAGGTCACGGCTGCATACGGTGAGCCGGAGGAGCCCGGATTCTATTCCTACCAGACCGAGGACGGCCGCCTGCAAATCTTCTTTGACGGCGACAAGGTCTTGAAGCTAGACTTCTTCACCAATCAGTAATGCATATCAGGAAAACGCCGGAGCTTCATTGCTCCGGCGTTTTTAGTATCTGCATGATCCTGAACGGGTGTTTGCATATGATAATTTCACTTAATGCTTTATAAAAATTACGAAAAGTACTTGACGAATCTATGAAAATTATGCTATAATGATAATACTAAATGCAGAACCGTTCTGCGGAGCGATGCGTGAAGGACAGCGCGCACCGTCTGAGGCTAATGTCCGAATCTGAAAAGAAGGTGTGATTTTATGAAAAAGTACATCGCGGAATTCATCGGCACATTCACTCTCGTTCTGATCGGCTGCGGAACTGCAATGCTGGTCGGCTGTGATGCTGCAAACGGCGGCGGTTATGTTCTGACCGCATTTGCCTTCGGCCTCACGATCGTCGGCATGGCATACTGCGTCGGCAACATCTCCGGCTGCCACATCAACCCGGCTGTATCGCTCGGCGTTCTGATCTCCGGCGGCATGGATCTTCAGGATTTCATCGGCTATATCATCGCACAGTGTCTCGGAGCATTCTGTGGCTCTGCCACACTGAAGGGCATCTTCTCGCTCGGTAAGGTCACGGATATGACCGGCGGTCTCGGCAGCAACGGTCTCGCAGGCGTTCATGACAGCGCAGCGGCGGGACTGATCGTAGAATTTCTGCTGACTTTCATTTTCGTGCTGACGATCCTCGGCGTGACCTCCAAAAAGGCAAATCACGGCTCGTTCGGCGGTGTGGTCATCGGCTTCACGCTGACGCTCGTACATATTCTCGGTATCGGCCTGACCGGCACCTCCGTCAATCCGGCCCGCAGCTTCGGACCGGCTCTCGTTGTAGCGATGAGCGGCAATACTGCACCGATCGCATCTCTTTGGGTATTCATTCTTGCTCCGCTCGCCGGTGCCGCAGCAGCAGCTGTTGTATATAAGTATCTCGAATCCGGCAGACAGCCGGAACCGGCAAGACCTGCGAAGGCTCCTGCAAAGTATGTTGAGGACAGACCTGCTGAACCCGCACCTGTCAAGCATTCCAACCCGCATCACAACGGGGCGAAGAAAAGAAGAAAGTAATCCCAATCAGCAAAGAGCCCGGTGCATCATGCATCGGGCTCTTTCAAATCATAGCAAACAGGCCTGCCGATAGGCTTGCAAAAGCGAATGAATGCTTGTATAACAGGAATATGACGACCAATCAATCACGGAGGTGACACAATGAAACGATTCACAGCAATACTGATTGCTGTATCGCTCACGGGTGCAATGCTTTCAGCCAATTCTCCCGCCGTCAGAGCAGACGGCACACAGATTACCGTTTCATCGACCGCACAGCTGCTTGCAGCACTGCAAAATGTCAGGGCAGGGGATGAGATCATTATTCGGGAAGGCATCTACAAGCCGGATGCATCAAACGGAAAATGGCGCGCATTTGAAGCCGTCGCCAGCGGAACTGAGGATCAGCATATCATCATCCGCAGCGAGGATCCGGAAAAGCCTGCGACGCTTTGCGGCCTGACGCCGGAGAGCAAATGCGTCCTCTATATAACAGGCTCTTTCTGGGAGATACGCGATCTGAAGATCAGCACCGGCTGCAAGGGAATCTTCCTCGCGCAGTCCGAACACAGCGTGATCTCCGGCTGTGAGGTTTTCGATATCGGCGCAGAGGCAGTTCATATCGTCGATGACAGCAGCTATAATCTCGTCGAAAACTGCGTGATCCATGATACGGGTCTTTACCAGCCGCAATACGGCGAGGGCGTCTATATCGGCAGTGCAATGAATTCAACCGAATACGGCTTTGAGTGCCATTACAACACTGTGCGCGGCTGTCAGTTCGGACCGAATATTACTGCGGATCATGTGGATATCAAGGAATTCACATACGGCAATCTGGTGGAATACTGCACCTTCGACGGCACCGGCATCAAGGGGCAGAACGGCGGCGACAGCTTTGTCGAGGTCAAGGGCAATGATGCGATCGTGCGCTATAATACCGGTTACCGCAATGGCTGCGAGAAGCAGCTTTACGGATTTGATATGAGCAATCAGCTTGACGACTGGGGGCGGAATAACAAATTCTATGACAATAAGCTGTATCTCGATTCGGAAGAAGTCAATATTGTGAAGGGCTGGAAGTGCTATGCGGAATGCTGCCGGAACACGGCCGATCCGGCTTCATGCACTTATTTCGGCAACCGTGTTCTGAGTGTCCGCGGCTATGTTCTCGCCGGAGATGCCAACGAGGACGGCCAGCTTGACTATATTGATCCGGCATTTCTGCGCGACAAGCTGCTCGGCAGAGAGGTTCCGCATATCTCACCGGAGAATGCCGATCTGAGCGGCGACAGCAGTCTGAATGCAGCGGATCTCACGATGTTGAAACGGAAGCTCCTGCAAAATGATACGAAGGAAAAAGCACAGATCTATGTTGATTTCAGAAAGGAGGAGTCCGGCAAGTGGCGCATGACAGACGGTCTTGGCACCAAGACAGTTACCTTCCGCGTTTCCTCGAAGCCGGATGCCGGCCTGAACATGGGCTGGGGCTACTGGGATCCGTACTATGTGGATGCAGAGACCGGCAAGCAGGGCAAATGGAATCAGCTTTCGCTTGGCACTGTCAAGCTGAATGCGGATGGCATTGCTGAAATGATTGTCGAGCTTCCGCCTGATGCCACAAATGTCGCACTTGAGGTCTATTCCGCATCCGATTCAGCCGGAAAGCTGGATAAGGACGAAGTGACGCTCGACGCAGTTATTACATCATAATATACGGAAAGGCAGCTCACCGGCTGCCTTTCTCATTTTGCATATTTCCCCGCGTTATGCTGTCAGAACATCTTCCGCACCTCGCTGATGAACAGCACCAGCAGTGACACAAAGATCAGTCCGGAAATAAACAGGACGCCGATTGACTCCCATAGCGCTTCCGGCACGAGGATATGTTCACGCGGATTGTCTTCCAGATAGCGGATCTCCAGCCTGCCGCCCGGACGGTATTTCTTCGTGCGGATTCCGACTGTGATAACGCCGCAGCCGCCGTAGCTGCCGTCCGCCTTGTCATAGCTATATGTGGTTTCCCATGCTCTGCTTTTACCGAACCAGATTCGTTCAGACTTTGTGATACGCGCATAGGTCTTGATGCCGCAGCGCTGAAACCGGATATACCGGATCAGCTGACGGATGCCGAGAACAAACGGGATCAGCATCAATAAGCTGAAAATGCCGACCCAGAACCCGCCGACGGAAAGCGGTTTCACAGCTGTCCCGAAAACTCCGGAATAAATGATTCGCACGCTGATTCACCCTCCTGTGTAAACGCATTTTCTATTCCGATTTGCTGCGCATACTGCACAACATGGCCGTATTCCTGCGCGGTCACTCTGCGCGATAACAGCGGATGCTCCCGCATCTGCGGCATCGGCGTATACTGATTCATGATGCTGTAGCCGATGCCGTTTCCGTAGGTCTGATACAGATACCACAAAGCCTGCCGAGATTCCTGTGCATGACCGGGCAGAACAAGATGCCGCACCTGCACACCGCGCTGCATCAGTCCGGTTTCGGGATCAAGCCGCGGCGCACCGCACTGCCGCACCATTTCCGCAAGCGCCGCCTTTGCAGTCTCCGGATAATCCGGCGCAGATGAATACTCCGCTGCCGTCTTTGCATTCAGATATTTGAAATCCGGCAGATAAATGTCGATCAGTCCGTCAAGCAGGCGCAGTGTTTCCGGCAGCTCATAGCCGCTGCTGTTCCACAGGATCGGGATGTGAAGCCCCGACTGCTTTGCACGCCGAAGAACCGGAGCAAGCTGTACGGTAAAATGCGATGCCGTCACGAGATTGATATTGTGTACGCCGTCGGACTGAAGCCGAAGCATGATCTTCGTCAGCTCCTCCGCAGAAACATCTCGGCCGATATACGAGACAGCGATCTCGTGATTCTGGCAGAAGATACAGCGCAGACTGCATCCGCTGAAAAACACCGTGCCGGAGCCGTTCTGCCCGCTGATCGGCGGCTCCTCCCACATATGCGGTGCAGCGCGCGCAATGCGGATCGTATCAGTCTCGCCGCAGCGCCCGCGCTCTCTGCTGCGGACTGCCCCGCATCTGCGCGGACAGCACATACATTTCGTTTCCATGTTATTCTCCGTCTGCATAAGTCAGATTCTGCATCAGCATATCCATGCCGCTTTGCAGGACACGCCGAATCATCTCCGTTTCCGCATCAGTCAGCACGGCAGACTCAGCAGCACTTTTGTATATTTGTTCAGAGGCTTGCGTCGCACGAAACAGCTTCATGTAACAATCCTCTGCTTCATCCGGCTCGGTGAGATCCATACCGAGCGAATCCGCGATATCCGTAAACAGATTCCAGAAATCCAGCAGAAACTCCGCATCCAGTATGTCATCCACATAGATCTGTGAACGGCTGCCGGTGAACAGCCAATAGTCGAGCCGTTCCGCATCAAAGAAAACTGTTTTGCAATCATGTATTCCGGCTGCTGCAATCGCTTCCTGTTCGGTGCTGTAGCACAGCAGCTTTCCGTTCCGTGTCCGCAGCCGATTCATGCCGTCTGCATCCGCACACCATACCAGATAATACGAACTGTCACCGGCGTAAGAATGGCTCAGCTCAATCACATATGCATCGTTCATCGTTTCTCCTCCCTCATCATTTTACCACATACCCGCGCATCTGTCAATCCGGGCGGCAACAGTTTTTTTAGTTTACCCATTGCATTTTCCGGCATGATGTGGTATAATGGAAAATACAGGAGCATTCTGCAAGGATGCTTCACAATGATGAAAACGGAGGCTTTTGAAATGGCAATGTTTGACAAGCTGCTTGCAAATCTCAAGGCAAGCCGGAAGACGATCGTATTTACTGAGGGTACCGATCCCCGCATCCTCTCTGCGGCAGAGCGCCTGATGAAAGAGGATCTCATGGGCGTCATCCTCTGCGGCAATGCAGATGAGGTCAAGGCTGCGGCGGCAGCAGGCGGATTTGATGTTTCTGCTGCAACTGTGATCGACCCGCTGACCTATCCGGAAATTGATGCAATGATCGCTGAAATGGTCGCGCTCCGCAAGGGCAAGATGACCGAGGA